>NZ_UWOA01000007.1:0-99601 GCF_900604305.1 Mycobacterium sp. P7213 | reverse complement strand
CGGCATGGGGTCATCAACCAGGGCCGGGGCGGCTTTGGCGGACGCGACACCGAATCCCAATGTGGCCAGCGTCATGGCGCCGGCGCAGATCAGTGTCAGCCGCACTCGCGGCTGGGCAAGACGGTTTACAGACAACGCGCTACTCCTCAAGTTCGGTGTCGACTTGTGCCGCGTCACGGCGATTTCGTCACGCGTTCAAAACACTCGAGTAACGGTGCTATGCAATTGTCACAGGAGAAACACGACACGATCACGGATCGAACTCTCTATGTCCTCTTAATTATCTTGGAGTTCGCTTACCCGAGCCGCCCTGCCCGATGCCGTGAGGGGGTTGTGGTTCGATAGGGCCTAGCTTTTTGATGTACGCAATCGTTGACTGGGTGATGAACGAGGTGAAGATGGCCGAGGACGTTCGCGCGGAGATCGTGGCCAGCGTGCTCGAGGTCGTGGTCCACGAGGGCGACCAGATCAACGAGGGCGACACCGTGGTGCTGCTGGAGTCGATGAAGATGGAGATCCCGGTGCTGGCCGAGACCGCGGGCACCATCAGCAAGGTGGCCGTGCAGGTCGGTGACGTGATTCAGGCCGGCGATCTGATCGCCGTGATCAGCTGATCGCTGCCGCTGTGACCGGCGCGAGCTAGCCGATGTCGACCCTCGGTGATCTGCTCGCCGAACACACCGTTCTGCCCGGCAGTGCGGTGGACCACCTGCATGCGGTGGTCGGGGAGTGGCAGCTGCTGGCGGACCTGTCGTTCGCCGACTACCTGATGTGGGTGCGCCGCGACCCCGACGCCGACGGTGCCCTGGTGTGCGTGGCGCAATGCCGGCCCAACACCGCGCCCACCGTACTGCTGAGTGACGCCGTCGGCACCATCGTCGTGCCGGAGTGGATGCCGCTGGCGGTCGCCGCCTTCGAATCGGGCGTCATCGGTCGAGAAGGTATTGCCGGACAACGCAATATGGAAGCGGTACCGGTGCGCCACGGCGACCGGATCGTGGCCGTGCTGACCCACCAGACCGCGTTGACGGGCCGACGGGAGTCCAGCCGGCTGGAAGCGGCCTACTTGGATTGCGCGGCCGACTTGGTGCACATGATCTCCGAGGGCACCTTCCCAGACGTCGGCGACATCGCGGTGTCGCGCTCGAGTCCGCGCGTGGGAGACGGGTTCATCCGGCTGGCCGTCGACGGCACGGTCCGTTACGCCAGCCCGAATGCGGTGTCGGCCTACCACCGCATGGGCCTGGCCGCCGAACTGGCCGGCCACGACCTGGTCGCCATCACCCGGCCGCTGATCTCCGACCCATTCGAGGCTCACGAACTGGCCGAACATGTGCGTGAGTCGCTGTCCGGTGGCTCGAGCATGCGGTTCGAGGTCGACGCGGCCGGAGCGGTCGTTCTGTTGCGCACCCTGCCGCTGATCGTGCACGGCCGGCCGGCGGGGGCGGCGGTGCTGGTTCGCGACGTCACCGAGGTGAAGCGCCGCGACCGCGCGCTGCTCTCCAAGGACGCGACCATTCGAGAGATCCATCATCGAGTGAAGAACAATCTGCAGACCGTGGCGGCGCTGCTGCGCCTGCAGGCCCGCCGCACAACCAGTACCGAAGGCCGCGAGGCGCTGCTGGAGTCGGTGCGGCGGGTGTCGTCGATCGCACTGGTCCACGAAGCGCTGTCGATGTCGGTCGACGAGGTGGTGAACCTCGACAAGGTGATCGACCGCATCCTGCCGATGATGAACGACGTTGCCAGCGTGGATATCCCGATTCATGTCGCCCGGATCGGGTCGATCGGGTCGCTGGACGCCGACCGGGCCACCGCCTTGATCATGGTGATCACCGAACTGGTGCAGAACGCGATCGAGCACGCCTTTGAGGCAGAGGCCGACCGGCGAGCGGTGACCATCCGGGCCGAACGTTCGGCGCGTTGGCTCGACGTCGTGGTCCACGACGACGGCCACGGGCTTCCCGACGGGTTCCGACTGGAGACTTCCGACCGGCTCGGCCTGCAGATCGTCAACACGCTGGTCTCGGCGGAGCTCAACGGCTCGCTGACCGCGCAAGACGCGCCGGGCGGCGGAACCGAGATGGTGCTGCGCATCCCGGTCGGCGGTCGCCGGCTCCGTCAGGCGTTGTGAGGCAGGTCTCGACACAAAACGACGCGGCCCCGACTGAGTCGGGGCCGCGTCGCTTTGTCTGGGGTCAGACCCCGCTGCGCGCCCGCGTCCGAGCGTTGCGGCGCTTGAGCGCACGTCGCTCGTCTTCGCTCATGCCGCCCCACACGCCGGCGTCCTGGCCGGTCTCCAGCGCCCAGGTCAGGCACTCGGTGACCACCGAGCAACGGGTGCAGACCTGCTTAGCGGAAGCAATCTGGGCGAGAGCCGGGCCGCTGTTTCCCACCGGGAAGAACAGCTCCGGGTCCTCGTCGCGACAGACCGCCTTGTGGCGCCAATCCATAGGTCTCCAACTCCTTACTTTGGGCGCAGCGGGGTGCGCTAGTGCTTTTCGACTGTGTATAAGCGGCGCAAGAAATGATTACGGCTTGCATCCGATCGCTCGATCGTTTCACAGCTTGGACAGATGTCAAGGGTGCGCTTTATCACGTGGTCAAGGTCACGTTTTCGCGGGGCTGCTGACGGCGTTCCTGTGCAGGTGTACTACATTGGGATCAACTGTGCGCTCAGTGAGCGATTGGAGCGCTATCTTCGCAGATCAGCGGGCTTTCTCTAGCGGAGGGGCGACGACGTCCAGCGCGTCGGGAACCGCCCGGAACGTCATCGCGGTACGCAGCCCGAGATATTCGCCATCGATCTGAGTCGCTATCGGTGTGTCGCCGGCATCCACCCGCAGCGCGGCCACATCGTCGTCGCGGATGAGCTGTTTGGCGCGCAATTTGGGCCGTTTCGACAGCATCTGCCGAACCAGCCTCAGCGTGGGCAGAACTTTCATGCTGGTGGTCGCGAACACGCCCATTCCCGACTCGAAGGTGGTGTCGGGGTTGGTCCACACGCACCGCTCGTCGGCATAGGTCCACGGAGCGCAGTTCGAGACGAACACGAAGTGCACCCCTTCGACCGGTTGGTCGTCGCCCAGTTGCAAGGTCAATGTCGGCGCCCGGCGGGTGGTGGCCAGTACCGCGGGGACCGCCGCGCGGATGTAGCGCAGTGGGGTGACGGTGTGGCCCTTCTCGCGTTCGGCCTCCACCGCGGCCACCACTTCGCCGTCGACTCCCATGCCGGCGTTGAGAACCGACCACCGCTCGCCGCAGTCGATAAGCCCGATCCGGCGCCACGCGGGCCGGCCGGTTGGGGGGTTGATCAATTCGATGAGCTGATTGGTGGCGGCGATCGGGTCGGCCGCGATGCCCAGCGAACGCGCGAACACGTTCGCCGACCCGCCGGGCACCACCGCCACCGCCGGCAGGTGTGCCGGTGGCGGTGAACCAGGTGCCCCGAGCAGGCCGTTGACCACTCCGTGCACGGTCCCGTCGCCGCCGTGCGCGATGACCAGGTCGATGCCGTCTCGGCTCGCGGCCTGACTGATCTCGATGGCATGGCCGCGATAGTCGGTGTGCACCACGGTCAGGTCGAGGCGGCTCTTGAGCGCGTGGGCGAGCAGATCGCGCCCCGCCGGCGTAGTGGATGTGGCATTGGGGTTCACGATCAGCACGGCGCGCACGAAATACGAGTCTATGGGCATCGGAGGCGATGGGTTCGGGTGGTTACGCTGGCGGCGTGAAAGCCGTCGCTGACTCACCGCGCGCTGTGCTCGGCGCCGGCCTGATTGTGGCTGTGCAGGGCGCGGCCGCCCTTGTTGTCGCGGTGGTGCTGGTACTGCGGGCATTGGCCGGCGCGGATCAGCATGACGCCAATGGCTACGGCACTGCGGCATGGTTCGCCTTCGTCGGTGTTGCGGTGTCGGCGGCCGGGTGGGCGCTGCTGCGAGGCCGGCGCTTCGGGCGCGGCATAGCAGTGTTCGCCAATCTGCTGCTGTTGCCGGTCGCCTGGTATCTGGGGGTGGGCTCGCACCGCTGGGGCTACGGCGTGGCGGTCGGCGTGGCGGCGGTGGCGGTGCTGGCGGCGTTGTTCAGTCCAGCTGCGCTGCGCTGGGCGGAACGACGCCCATAGCCGACAAGATCGTGCCGAACTTCGTCACCGTTTCGGCCAGTTCCTCGTCCGGGTCGGATTCGGCGACGATCCCGCCGCCGGCATGGGCCAGCGCGGATCGGCGGTCGGCGGACAGTTGCGCGCAGCGGATCGAGACCACCCAGCGGCCGTCACCGGCGGCGTCGCACCAGCCGACCGCGCCGGCGTAAAAGCCCCGGTCGCCCTCCAGTTCGGTGATGAGATCCACCGCGGCGGCGGTCGGAACCCCGCCGACCGCGGCCGTCGGATGCAGTGCCAGCGCCAAATCCAGTGCAGTGGTGGAGCAGTCGCGCAGCCGACCGGTGATCGGGGTGTTCAGGTGCCACACCGCAGAGGTCCTGCTGAGCTGTGGTTCCGGCGCTATGTCGAGTTCCACGCACAGTGGCTCGAGGGCCGCACGCAACTGATCGACGACCAGTTGATGCTCGTGGCGGTTCTTGCCGGACTCGGCCAGCGCGGCTCCGTTGGCGGCATCGACTACCGCATCGGGGGAGCGCGGCGCCGAACCGGCGAAGGGCCGGCAGGTGATTCGGTCGCCTTCGCGGGCGACCAACAGTTCAGGACTGGCGCCGACCAGGACCGTGCCGGCGTAGGCCTGCCCGGCCGCGCTCAGGTCGACCAGGTAGCCGTAGCCGCTCGGGTCCGCGGCGACCAACCGGTGCAGGAGGGTATCGGCGTCCAGCGGGGCATCGGCGGCCAGGCGCAGCCCGCGGGCCAGCACCACCTTGCGCAGGGCGCTTCGTGGTGCGGTCAGTTCGTCCAGGGCCCGGCGGATCCGGGCTCGATGCTCGTCGGGCTGCGGAATCTGCGCGACCACGTGGACCGCGGGAAGCGCCGCATCGCGTGCGGGCGGCAGCGCCTCTTCGCGTCGCACCTCGCGCGGGACGAACAGGGCCGCGGCGGAATCGGGCCGGAAAGGCAGCGCCCCCAACACTATTGGTGCATCACCGCGCGACAATGCGGCCTGCGCGGCGGTGACATCGGTGAACCCGGCGGTCATCGCGTCGGCCGACAGCGTCCCGGAGGGTCCGGAAAGGACGAACTTCGGTGGCAGTGTTGTCACAGCCCTGCGGCCTGAGGTCCGGTCAGGCCGAGCGCGATGAGCTGGCGCACTCCGTGCTCGAAGCCACACACGGCCATCGAGGCCGCCGCCATCGCGACTCGTGCGCCATCGGCTAACGGCAGCTCCAGCCACCGCGTGATCACAGCCCGGGAGAAGTGGCCGTGTCCGACGAACACCACATCACGCGAGGGGAGCTGTCGCAGCGCCAACGCAACCATGCGGTCGGCGCGGTCGCTGACCTGCGCCACCGTCTCACCGCCGGCACTGCCGTGTGTCCAGATCAGCCAGTCGGGTTCGGATTCGCGGATCTGCGCGGTGGTCAGCCCTTCGTAGCGGCCGTAGTCCCACTCGGCGAGGTCGTCGAAGATCTCATCGACGTGCAGCCCTGCCAGCTCGGCGGTCACCCGGGCGCGGCGGCGCGGGCTGCAGATCACCAGCGGGTTGTCCAGCGTCAGCTTTGTCAGCGTTGCCCGGGCGGCGACGGCTTGACGCCGGCCCACCTCAGTCAACTCCAGATCGGTGCGCCCGGTGTGCCGGCCGCTTTGGGACCACTCGGTTTCCCCGTGGCGCAGCAGCAGAAGTCGGCGCTCCTCGATCCCCACGTCAGTCGATTCTGCCCGACGGCGGACACCGACCCGCGTTTGGTGCTCCGAGGGCTAAGCCGTGCCAGTATGTCGGTGTGACGGGGATGCGGATCTTGGCGGTTGCCAATCAGAAGGGCGGCGTGGCCAAGACCACGACGGTGGCTTCGCTGGGTGCGGCGATGGCCGAGCTGGGTCGGCGGGTGTTATTGGTCGACCTCGACCCGCAGGGCTGCCTAACCTTCTCCCTGGGCCACGACCCCGACAAGCTGCCGGTGTCGGTGCACGAAGTGCTGCTCGGCGAGGTGGAACCCAATACGGCATTGGTGCCGACCGACGAGGGGATGACCCTGCTGCCGGCCAACATCGACCTGGCCGGCGCTGAGGCGATGCTGCTGATGCGGGCCGGCCGCGAGTACGTTCTGCAGCGGGCGCTGGCCAAGCTCGAAGACGAGTTCGATGTGGTGGTCATCGACTGCCCGCCGTCCTTGGGTGTGCTGACCCTCAACGGCCTTACCGCGGCCGGCGAGGTGATCGTGCCCCTGCAATGCGAGACCCTCGCGCATCGAGGCGTCGGCCAATTTCTGCGCACGGTCTCCGACGTCCAGCAGATCACCAACCCCGAGCTGCGTCTGCTGGGTGCCCTGCCGACGCTCTACGACTCGCGCACCACCCACAGTCGCGATGTGTTACTCGACATCGCCGACCGCTACGACCTGCCGGTGCTGGCTCCGCCGATCCCGCGGACCGTGCGTTTCGCCGAGGCCAGTGCATCGGGTGCCTCGGTGATCGCCGGGCGCAAGAACAAGGGCGCGCAGGCCTACCGTCAGCTGGCCGAGGCCTTGCTCAAGTACTGGAAGAACGGCAAGTCGCTGCCCACGTTTACTCCCGAGGTCTAGCGGGGCCATCAGCCCAGCGGTGATCGCAAGCGCGGCGGAGCCCGGCGCCGCGGGCCGCCGCCATTAACCCAGCGGTGATCGCAAGCGCGGCGGAGCCGCCGCCATCAGCCCAGCGCGACGACGGCGTCGCCGCGCTGCTCCAATACCGTCGGGCCCGACACCGCCGGGAACACGGTCGAGACCCCGGGCGGGCGGCTCACCGGGATGATGCGTTCCGGCGCGCCGGTGTTCTGGTCGAAGACGCCGACCCCGTCGGTCACCGGTATCAGGAGGCGATCGGCCATCCGTACTGCCGGCCCCAACGGAACCGCGGCACCCGACGCCGGAATGGTGTAGCGGTAGGTCAGCGTTCCGGAGTCGAACACCATCACCGCATCGCCGGTCCACCAGCAGATCAACCCGGTGGGCCGCGATACCGGCAGTGCGGCGCTGGCGGGGCTGGGTTTGGCCGGCAGCATGGTCTTGGCGATAGTGGTGCCGGTCTGGTCGACGACCTCGATACGAGGCTGCGGAGTGGGCAGATAGAGCGCGGTGTTGGTGCCGGCGTCGGAGTCGGTCACCGCGAGCACCCGGGCGCCGGAGTCCGCGGTCACTCCGCGTTCGGCGACGTGCTGGGTCTCCGGCTCGTCTTCTTCCTTGCCCGCGCGCAGCAGCGTCAGTTGCACATCGGACTGGCCCGCGCAGGACTCCAGCACCGATACCGCCGAGGAGGCCGCCGCTGCCGAGACCAGGGCGCAGCCCTGCCCTCGGCCGCGCGCCGAAGGTTTCACCCGAGCGTCGATCTCCCCGTAAGACATCACTCGCACCAGATCTGAACGCCACAGTTCCAGGCGGGTGGCGCCGGCTGAGAGCACCGCGCTGCCCTCAGAGGAGACCCGTACGGCCCGGTCGGCGTAGCTGGTGCGGGCCGGTCCCCGCAGGCCGTCGGCAGCGACGACCGCGCTGACCTGGCCACACCCGCGGGAATCGGGGTAGACCGCGACGGCGTAACGGTAGATCCACGACACCGCGCACAGGTCGACGTCGCGGGAGTAGCTCCAGCGCTCTTCGCCGGTGGCCGGGTCACGACCACTCATCCGCGGACCGTCACCGGTGATCACCGTGCCGGAGACCACCACGGGTGCCCAAGTTGCCGGGCTGGCCGCTGTCCACAGCTGCGACAGCGCCGCGGGCACCATCGCCGCCGACGGGGGATTGGTCGCCGAGTCCGACGCCGACCGGCTGATCGTGGCGCGGGCATCGCTGGTCCACCAGATGACCACTCCGACGACAACGATCACGACCGCGATCAAGGCCGCCGCGACCAGATCACCGGAGGTGCGGCGCTCGGGTCGTACCATCTCAGCGGTCCAGCTCAGCCGCCGTTAGCGGCAGCGGCCGCGGTCTTGTTCGGGCGACGGCGGCGACGGCGCCGCGGCGCACTGGGCCCGGTGGCCTCGGAGTTCGCGGCGGTGCCGGACTCACCCGCCTCGGCGTTCTGCGGGGCGCCGTCGGTGGCGCTCGCCTGGCTACCACCGCGGGTGCGCCGACGAGACCGGGTCGGGTTGCGGGGCGCCCGCTGGCGGTCCGCTGCGGTCTCGCGGGTTTCGTCCTCGGACCGCTTGGCCGGTGACCGACGCGTCTGGCCGATGGAGCCGCTGACGTCGGTGGGAATGTTGAGCTCGGTGAACAGGTGCGGCGAGCTGGAGTAGGTCTCCGCCGGGTCCGGGCAGCACAGGTTGAGGGCCTTGTCGATCAGCGTCCAGCGGGCCAGCTCGTCCCAGTCGACCAGGGTGACGGCGACGCCGGTCTTTCCGGCGCGTCCGGTGCGGCCGATGCGGTGCACGTAGGTCTTCTCATCGTCGGGGCACTGGTAGTTGATGACGTGCGTGACGTCGTCGATGTCGATGCCCCGGGCGGCCACATCGGTGGCCACCAGCACATCGATGTCGCCGGTGCGGAACGCCTTGAGTGCTTTCTCGCGAGCTACCTGGTTGAGGTCGCCATGCACCGCGCCCACTTTGAACCCGCGCTCATTGAGGTCGTCGGCGACCTTCTGGGCGGTGCGCTTGGTGCGGGTGAAGATCATCGTGGCTCCGCGGCCACGGGCCTGCAGCACCCGCGCCACCAATTCGGCCTTGTCCAGGGCGTGGGCCCGGTAGACGAACTGCTCGGTGGCGTCGTGCACCGCCGAAGAGTGCGGCGCCTCGGCCCGGATGTGGGTGGGCTGGTTCATGAAGCTGCGGGCCAGCGTGATGATCGGGCCGGGCATGGTGGCCGAGAACAGCATCGACTGCCGGTCGTCGGGGATACGAGACAAGATGCGCTCGATGTCGGGCAGGAAGCCCAGGTCCAGCATCTCGTCGGCCTCGTCGAGCACCAGCACCGACAGGCCGCCCAGCTGCAGGTGCCCCTGCTGGGCCAGGTCGAGTAGCCGGCCCGGGGTGCCCACCACCACGTCGGCACCGGCCTGCAGCGCCTCGATCTGCGGTTCGTAGGGCCGGCCGCCGTAGATGGCCTGCACCGACAGCGGGCGGTCCCCGGCGGTCAGGTATTTGGCCGCGTCGGCCAGGTCGCCGGAGACCTGGATGCACAGCTCACGGGTCGGCACCACGACCAACGCTCGCGGTGCGCCGGTCAGCGGCCGGTCCGGGCTGGTGCTGACCCGCTGTAGCAGCGGGATGCCGAAGCCGTAGGTCTTGCCCATGCCGGTGCGGGCCTGGCCGATCAGGTCGTCGCCGGCCAGGGCCAGCGGCAACGTCAGCTCCTGGATCGCGAAGGCGTGCTCGATGCCGTCCTCGGCGAGTGCGCGGACGATCTCGTCGCGGACGCCCAGCTCGGCGAAGCTCGGAGGGGTAGTGGGAACGGTGGTTGAGATCAATGGGGTCATGCGCGGGCAGATGCCTTTCGAAGTCGGCGCGGTATGTCAGTCGATCGCGGTGCGGGTCGGGGCGCACACACTGGAGACGGTCGATACTTTGCCCATATTCGGAGGCACCGCCGGGGGCCCTGCACTCGCCGAGGAGGCGGGCCAACCACGTGTACGCACATTGCGCGGCAGCACCGAATAGGCACTGCCTGAGCATGATCCTACCTGGTCGGGCCGGGCATCGGTCCATTGCCGCGGAACGCATACAGTGTGGTGATGAATTCGGTTCCCTCCGCCGACGCGGAAGCGCAGTCTTCCCCGCCGCGGCTGTCCGCCGATCATCCTGGGGTCAACGAGCTTTTCGCGGTACTGGCCTATGGCGAGGTGGCCGCGTTCTACCGGCTCACCGACGAAGCCCGGATGGCGCCCGATCTGCGTGGCCGGATCTCGATGGCGGCGATGGCCGCCGCGGAGATGGGCCACTTCGAACTGCTCCGTGAAGCTCTCGAGCGCCGCAGTGTCGACGTGGTCGCGGCAATGTCGAAATACGCTACTGCCCTTGATAATTACCATCGTCTGACGATGCCCAGCACGTGGCTGGAGGCATTGGTCAAGACCTACATCGGCGACGCGATGGCCGCCGACTTCTACCTGCAGATCGCCGACGGACTCCCCGACGAGGTGGGCGACGTGGTGCGTGCGGTGCTCGCCGAGACCAAGCATTCGCAGTTCGTCGTCGAGGAGGTACGCGGCGCGGTCACGGCCAGCAACAAGCAGCGCAGCCGGCTGGCGTTGTGGTCGCGTCGGCTGCTCGGTGAGGCGATCACCCAGGCCCAGTACGTGTTGGCCGACCGCGACGAACTCGCCGACCTGGTGGTGTCGGGGGCGGCCGGACTGGCCCAGCTGGCCGGGTTCTTCGATCGCCTGCAACACACCCACGACGAGCGCATGCGCGAGCTGGGTCTGGCTTAGCCCGCCGCCACGCAGCGCGTTATCGCCGAGGGCGAACGGCCGGTGCGCACCAACCGGGCCGCCGTCCACTAGCCTGCTTAGCAACGCCCAACGCAAACGAAAGGGGCAGGCGTGGAGGTCAAGATCGGGGTCACCGATAGCGCGCGCGAACTGGTCATCAACAGTGCGCAGACGCCCGATGAGGTCGAGAAGCTGGTCGGCGCCGCGTTGGGCAAGGGCGCAGACGGTGCTGGACTGCTCGCCCTCACCGACGAGAAAGGCCGCCGCTTCCTGGTGCAGGCCGCCAAGATCGCTTACGTGGAGATCGGTGTCGCCGACAGTCGGCGGGTCGGTTTCGGGATCGGTGCCGACGTCGCTGCCGGGGCCAGTTCCGCTTAACGGGTCAGCGGCACGTGTGACAGCCCGCCCCAGGCGAACGCCACCGTACCGTCGACGGCGTCATCCTTGGAGATAGGGCGGTCACTGTCCAGCCAGTACCGGGCGCAGTCGACGCTGATCGCGACCAACCCGACCGCGACCATCCGGGCGCGGTGCGGGTCCAAGCCGGAGTCATGGCTGACCAGGTCGAAAATCGCGTCGATGCACGACTCGGTGGCCACCCGCACCTGGACCGCGACCTGCGGCTCGGCGACATTGTCGTTCTCGAAGATCAGCCGATAGCCCTGGCTGTCGTGCTCGATGAAGTCGAAGAAAGCCTGCACCGCGGACCGCAGCCGCTGACGGTTGTCGGTGGTGGTCCGCAATGCCTGACGGACGCCGGAGACCAGGTTCTCCACGTGGCGGGCCAATACCGCCAGGTACAGCTCCAGTTTCGACGCGAAGTGCTGGTAGAGGATCGGTTTGCTGACACCGGCCCGCTCGGCGATCTCATCCATGCCGGCTGCGTGGTAGCCGCGGTCGACGAATACATCGCTGGCGGCGATCAGCAGCTGTCCCCGGCGCTCGTCGCGCGGGAGCCGGCTGCCGCGACGGCCGCCGGTAGTCGCCGCTTTGGCGCCGCTCGAGCGACGGCCGGTCGGCTGTGCGCCGTCCCGCTCTGCCGTGTCGATCGGTTTGCTCATCGACTCCTCAATCTCGTTCGGCCGGCGCCTGGGACCCTGGGTCCGCGACGGCCGGTGGGTGAGAGCGAGACTACGCGCTGCACCCGTCACTTCCACCAGCGACATCCGACAATCGGCTGTCGATCGCCATTTCGAACTCGTCGCGGCACACCTCCTGGCGTGCCGCAGAGTCCCAGCTCGCAGACCTTGTGCCATTCTGGGACCGTGACCTACGACCCGGGGCGGAGCGGCGGCGGTCGAGCCCCGGTGCTGCGGGATCGCTTCCGCGAGCCATTGCGCGCCCAGCGTGATCCGCTCGCCGCCGGTGCCGGGCGACTGCGGTCTGACCGTGATGTGCACCGCCAGTGGCGCAAGCAGACCTGGCTGGGCAGGTTCGTCTCCACCTACGGGTGGCGCGCGTACGCGCTGCCGGTGCTCATGGCTCTGACCGTCGTGGTGGTGTATCAGACGGTGACCGGCACTGGAGTGCGCACCCAGTCCGCCGATGACACGGTCCAGGGGCCGCCGACGATCGGATCGGCGGGCACCTCGATCATCGGCGCACCCCCGCGCGGCCTCACCGAGTTCGACGTCAACCTGCCCACCGGTGTGCTGCCCAACGGCGGCCCGTTCACCGAAGCCGGCGACATGTCCTGGCACGTCATCCCGGGCATCGAGCCGGAATTCGGGCAGGGCACCGAGAAGGTGTTCGCCTACACCATCGAAGTGGAGAACGGCATCGACACCACCGCGTTCGGCGGCGACGAGGCGTTCGCCCGGATGGTCGACCAAACCCTGCGGAACCCCAAGGGATGGACGCATACCCCGCAGATCGGGTTCGTACGGGTCGACGCCAGCAGCCCGATCACCCCCGATTTCCGGATCTCGTTGACGTCGCCGATCACGGTCCGGGAGGGCTGCGGCTACGAGATTCCGCTGGAGGCGTCCTGCTATAACCCGGCATACGGGGCCAAGTCGGAGCCGCGGGTATTCATCAACGAAGCCCGCTGGGTTCGCGGTGCCGTGCCCTTTCAGGGTGACATCGGGTCCTACCGGCAGTACCTGATCAACCATGAGGTCGGCCACGCCATCGGCTACCAGCACCACGAACCGTGCGACAAGCAGGACGGGCTGGCGCCGGTGATGATGCAGCAGACTTTCGGCACCTCCAACGACGACGCGGCGAAGTTCGACCCGGACTGGGTCAAGCCCGACGGGAAGACCTGCCGCTTCAACCCCTGGCCGGCTCCGATTGCCTGAGCCGGTCGGGCTGCCTTCGGGAAGCTTCGCGCGCGGTTTGTCGTTGCCCCCACCAGCTGCTGTGATGGGTGGGCGGACGCGACGTTGAGGAGATTGCCAGGTGCCGAGATCACTGCCGCCGCTGGTGGAGCCGGCCGGCGAGCTGACCAGGGAGGAAGTAGCGCGCTACAGCCGCCACTTGATCATTCCCGATGTCGGCGTGCAGGGGCAGAAGCGACTCAAGAACGCTCGGGTGCTGGTGATCGGTGCCGGTGGATTGGGTGCGCCGACACTGCTGTATCTGGCCGCCGCCGGCGTCGGAACCCTGGGGATTGTCGACTTCGACATCGTCGAAGAGTCGAACCTGCAGCGCCAGGTCATCCACGGTGTCTCTGACATCGGCCGCACCAAGGCCGAAAGCGCCCGGGACTCGATTGCCGAGGTCAACCCGCTCGTACGGGTGCAGCTGCACCAGGTACGGCTGGACCGCTCCAACGCCGTCGACCTGTTCAGCCAGTACGACCTGATCCTGGACGGCACCGACAACTTCGCCACCCGCTACCTGGTCAATGACGCCGCGGTGTTGGCGCACAGGCCCTACATCTGGGGCTCGATCTATCGCTTCGAGGGCCAGGTGTCGGTGTTCTGGGAGGACGCCCCGGCCGATGAGGCCGGCAATGAGCGCGGTCTCAACTACCGCGACCTGTATCCCGAGCCCCCGCCGCCAGGCATGGTGCCGTCGTGCGCCGAGGGCGGAGTGCTCGGTGTGTTGTGCGCCTCGATCGGGTCGGTGATGGGCACCGAGGCGATCAAGTTGATCACCGGTATCGGAGAATCGCTGCTGGGACGGCTGATGATCTACGACGCCTTGGAGATGAGCTACCGCACCATTGCGATCCGCAAGGATCCCGCCACACCGGCGATCACCGAATTGGTCGACTACGACGCGTTCTGCGGCGTAGTTCCCGAGGATGACGCCGCTGCGGCCGCCGGGTCCACGATCACTCCCGCCGAGCTGCGCGAGCTGCTGGACTCCGGGCAACTGCTGGCGCTGATCGATGTGCGCGAGCCGGGAGAATGGGCGATCAACCGCATCGAGGGCGCCCAGTTGGTCCCGCAGTCGACGATCAACACCGGTGAGGGGCTGGCAAAACTCCCGCAGGACCGAATGTCGGTGCTGTACTGCAAGACCGGGATCCGTTCGGCGCAAGCCCTAGCCACCCTGAAGAAGGCCGGCTTTGCCAACGCGGTCCACCTGCAGGGCGGAATTGTGGCGTGGGCCAAGCAGATGCAGCCCGATATGGTCATGTATTAGCGCTATAGACCCGGTGCACGGTGCTTTTGGCGGTGACCCGCCGCGCCCGGCTCCGCCGCGCTCGCGATCACCGGTGCTTTTGGCGGTGACCCGCCGCGCCCGGCTCCGCCGCGCTCGCGATCACCGGTGCTTTTGGCGGTGACCCGCCGCGCCCGGCTCCGCCGCGCTCGCGATCACCGGTGCTTTTGGCGGTGACCCGCCGCGCCCGGCTCCGCCGCGCTCGCGATCACCGCGGTTAGTCTTATCGCGTGACCATCGAGCCGCCGCCCGAACATGTGCTGGCGACGTTCGGTATTCGCAACGTTTCGCCCACACCGCTTGGTGCCGGCTGGGAAGACGGCTGGAAGTGCGGGGAAGTGGTCCTGTCGATGGTCGCCGACCATGCCAGGGCCGCGTGGTCGGCTAAAGTCCGCGAGACCCTGTTCGCCGACGGCATCCGCCTGGCCCGCCCCGTGCGGTCCACCGACGGACGTTATGTGGTGTCGGGCTGGCGCGCGGACACCTTCGTCGGTGGCAGCCCCGAGCCGCGCCACGACGAGGTGGTGTCGGCGGCGGTTCGGCTGCACGAGGCCACCTCCAAGTTGGAGCGGCCCCGATTCTTGACCCAGGCACCGGTGGCGCCGTGGGCCGACGTCGACGTGTTCATCGCCGCGGACCGGGCGGCCTGGGAGGAACGGCCGTTCGCCTCGCTGCAGGCCGGTGCACGATTGGCTCCGGGCTCGGTGGACGGTCAGCGGTCGATCGACCTGATCAACCAGCTGGCCACTTTGCGCAAGCCCACCAGGAGTCCCAGCCAGTTGGTGCACGGCGACCTATACGGCACGGTGCTGTTCTCCGGCGCCGCGGCGCCCGGCATCACCGACATCACGCCCTACTGGCGGCCCGCCTCGTGGGCTGCCGGGGTAGTGGTGGTCGACGCCCTGTCGTGGGGTGACGCCGACGACGGGCTGATCGAACGGTGGGAGACGCTGCCCGAGTGGCCGCAGATGTTGCTGCGCGCGTTGATGTTCCGTCTTGCCGTACATGCGCTGCATCCGCGCTCCACCGAGGAGGCGTTCCCCGGTCTGGCCCGCACTGCGGCGCTGGTCCGCCTGGCGCTCTAGCTTTCTCGGCTTTGGCGCCGAATGCGGATCCGTCAGAACCGGTGTCGCAGCGTGCGCAGATCCACCTTCCCGCCGACGGCCAGGACTCCTTCGGCGCGAAGACGTTCCAGTTGCTCGGTGCGCAAGTGATCCGCCGGCCGTCCCGACGCTGGGAGCACCCGGTGCCAGGGCAGATCCGCCCCGTCGATCCGCAGAATCCAGCCCACGATGCGGGGACTGGAAAGCCCTGCCGCGGAAGCGACATCGCCATATGTGGTGACCCGGCCGGCGGGCACACTGATGATCAGCGCACGCACCACCTCGACCTGTTCGTCGGTGACGGCCGCCACGGACTGCGCCCTTAGCGCCGGGCCAGCTGCGCCCGGATCACCGCGGCAGCCTCGGCGGGACGGGCCTGGTCGACCATGTGATTGCAGTCGAAGTCGACCAGCTGGAAGTTCGCGCCCAGCCGATCCCGCAAACCGTCGGTGAGCGTCGCTGTCACATACGGCGGCGAGGTGCGGGTGGCCCGCACGACGGTGGTCGGCGTGGACTGCGGCAGCACGACCGCGCGGGCCAACTCGCTCCAGTACGACATCACCGCGGGCACGCTGATACGCCAACCGAAGCGGCCCGTGGGCAGCGCGACCAGATGCTCCTCGAGTTCGTTGTCGAGCAGGTCGGGATCCACGTCGGACCAGGCACCGTTCTCTTTCTCGGCGCGCGCCTCCGCGGGATCGGGGTAGTCGGGGGAGGCCAGCATCGCGGCGGCGATCGTGGCCATCCACTCGCCGTCCAGGCCGATCGCCGGGTCGAGCAGGATCAGCGCGTCGACGAGGTCGGGGCGTGCTGCGGCCAGATGCAGCGCAATCGCACCGCCGAAGGAATGCGCGACCACCGGAACCGGGCCGTCCGCGGTGTCCTCCAGCAGCGCCGCCAGCGCTGCGACGTTGGCGTCGATGCTCCACGGGGCCGCCCACGACGAGTGGCCGTGGCCGATCAGGTCTGGTGCGGCGACGGCGATGTCGGGCAGCTGGTCGGCCACGTAGCGCCAGCGGGCCCCGTGACCGGTCAGCCCGTGGACCGCCAGCATCTGGACCGGCCCGGACGGTCCGTAGCGGTGCACATGCAGGAGATCGCTCACGTCGCTGATGCTGCCAGCCGGGGCATTCGGTCGGCGGGTCGGCCTGGGTAACCCTGTGCTGAATGTCCCCTAGTGCAGGGAGAGCCCCGGGTCGCTCACCTGTGTCGCCGTTGGCGGCGGAGCCGCAATGTCGCTGCTAGAGGACGAGTTTGAACAGGGTGAGTACTAGGGGGGTGATCGCTGGAGTCGTCGCTGCCGGTGCTGCTATGGCGTTGGCCGGTCGCGCCGCGCCGACACAGCCCGCATCTGGCCGGAGTTGTCAGACCCCGGTGATGTGATGGCGGGGTGAATGAGCGCTGGACACCCGAAGCGGGCGCCGTGCTGGACCCGGCGGCGCGCGGCGTCGTGCGGGTGCTCGGCGGACCCGGGACCGGCAAGACCAGTCTGCTGCTCGCTACGGCGGTCGCCCACGTCGCCGCCGGCGTGGACGCGAACTCGGTGCTGCTGCTCACGGGTTCGGGCCGGCTTCCCGCTGCGGACCGCGGAGCCCTGACTGCGACGTTGCTGGCTGCCGCCGGACCCGACGCCGGCCAGGCGATCCGGGAATCTGTCGTGCGCACCGTGCACGGCTACGCCTTCGCGGTGCTGCAGCGCGCCGCGCGGCGGGCCGAGGCCGCGCCGCCGCGGCTGGTCACCGGGGCTGAGCAGGACAGCGTCATCCGCGAACTGCTCGCCGGTGACGGAGCCGCAGCCTGGCCGCCGTCGTTGCATGCGGCGCTGGCCACCGACGGTTTCGCCACCGAACTGCGGGACCTGATGGCGCGCTGCGCCGAACGCGGCGTCGACCCGGCCGAGCTGGTCCGGCTCGGCAAGCGGTGCCGCCGCCCGGAGTGGGCCGCCGCCGGCCGCTTCGCCCGGCAGTACGAGCAGGTGATGCTGCTGCGCGCCGCGGTCGGTACCGCGGCACCCCAGGCGACCACGCCGGCGTTGGGCGCGGCCGAGTTGGTCGGGGCCGCGCTGGAGGCGTTCGCGACTGACCCGGACCTGCTCAACGACGAACGCAGCCGAATCCGGCTGCTGCTGGTCGACGACGCCCAGCAACTCGACCCGCAGGCGGCCCGGTTGGTGCGGGTTCTCGCCGCCGGCGTGCACCGCACGGTGATCGCGGGCGACCCTGATCAGGCGGTGTTCGGCTTCCGCGGAGCCGAACCCACCGTCCTGCTGACCGACGACGCCCAACCCGGCGGAGCCGCGGTGCCGGTGGTGACGCTGACGACGTCGCACCGTTGCGCCCCGGCGGTGGCCAACGCCATCAGCGCCGTCACCGGGCGGCTGCCCGGGACCAGCGCCACGCGTCGCATCGAGGGCACCGGACCCGACGCCGGCGCGGTGAGCGTGCGTACCGCAGCCAGCAGCCACGCTGAAGCGGCCCTGATCGTGGACACTTTGCGGCGCGCCCACCTGATCGACGGGGTGCCGTGGTCGCAGATGGCGGTGATCGTCCGTTCGGTGCCGCGAGCGGCCGCGCGGCTGCCCCGCGCCCTGGCCGCTGCCGGCATCCCGGTCACTTTGCCGGCCAGCGGGGGGTTGCTGGCCGAACAGCCCGCGGTGGCCGCCCTGCTCACGGTGCTGGAGTGCACCGCAGACGCCGTGGACGGGCCCCGGGCGCTGGCCTTGCTCAGTGGGCCGATCGGGCGAGTGGACCCGATCTCGCTGCGGCAACTGCAACGCACACTGCGCCGCGGTACGGCCAGCCCGGAGATCCCGCTTGAACCCGGCGGTTCAACGAGGCTCGACGCAGGAGAGGCGAAGTTGGAATCGCCGCTTGAACCGGGCGGTTCAACGAGGCTCGACGCAGGAGAGGCGAAGTTGGAATCGCCGCTTGAACCCGGCGGTTCAACGAGGCTCGCCGCAGTGCTCACCGGTGTTCCCGGTGCGCTGCCGGCCGCGCACGCCCGCGCACTGCGCCGGGTCCGCGGGGTGCTGCAGGCCGCTGCTCGCAGTCACGCCGACGGCCGCGATCCGCACCACACGCTGTGGCAGGCCTGGAACCGGTCCGGTCTGCAACAACGCTGGCTGTCAGCCGCCGAGCGCGGTGGTACCGCCGGCGCTCAAGCCGGCCGGGACCTGGACGCGGTGACCGCGCTGTTCGATCTCGCCGAGCAGTATGTGGCGCGCACTGCCGGTGCCACCCTGACCGGTCTGGTCGAATACGTCACCGCGATGCAGCTGGCGGCGCCCCGCACCGAGTCGGTGACGGGCACGGAGGCGGTCGGTGTGCTGAGCGCACACGCCGCGCTCGGGCGCGAGTGGGATCTGGTGGTGGTCGCCGGAGTCCAGGAGGGGTTGTGGCCCAACACCGTTCCGCGCGGCGGCGTGCTGGGAACCCAGCGGCTCCTGGACACCCTGCATGGCTTCGGGGAAGAGGTCTCGGCTCGGGCCCCGCTGCTTGCCGAAGAGCGGCGGCTGCTGGTGGCGGCGCTGGGCCGGGCACGACGCCGGCTGGTGATCACCGCCGTCGATGGCGAGGGGGACGGCAGCGCCGAAGAACAGATCCCGTCGGAGTTCTTCGTCGAACTCGCAGCCTGCGCCACCGGCGAGGGGGCAACGGCGCCGTCTCCACCGGTGGTGGCTCCGCCGGTGCTGTCCGCGGCCGGGCTGGTGGGTCGACTGCGCGCTGTGGTCTGTGCACCGGAGAACGCGGTAGGCGATTCCGAACGCGCCGACGCGGCAACGCAATTGGCGCGACTTGCCCGAGCCGGGGTGCCGGGTGCCGATCCGCGGAGCTGGCATGGCGTGGTGCCGTTGAGCACCGAGAAGCCACTTCGACAACCCGGCGACGGACCGGTCACTCTGTCGCCGTCGGCTCTGCAAAGCCTGCTGGACTGTCCGCTGCGCTGGCTGGCCGAACGCCACGGCGGAACCGACGGTCGCGACCTGCGCTCGACGATCGGATCGGTGATGCACGCACTGGTCGCCGAATCGGCGGGCAACCCGCAAGAACTGCAGGCCGAGTTGGACCGGGCATGGGAGCAGTTGCCGTTCACGTCGCAGTGGTACTCGGCCAACGAACTCGACCGCCATCGCGCCATCCTCGAGACGTTTCTGGCATGGCGCGCCCAAACCCGGGGCGAACTCACCGAAGTCGGCATCGAGGTCGGTTTCGACGGCGTGATCGACGCTGGCGAGGACGGGGTTCGGCTGCGCGGTCGGATCGACCGAGTCGAACGCGACGCGGCCGGCCGGCTGGTAGTCGTCGACGTCAAGACCGCGAAGACGCCGGCCAGCAAGGACGACGCACAACAGCACGCCCAGTTGGCGGTCTACCAGCTGGCGGTGGAAGCCGGGCTCGTTGGGCCCGACGAGCAGCCCGGCGGGGGCCGGCTGGTCTATCCCGCCAAACCCGGAACCGCCGGGGCCACCGAGCGCGAACAGGACCCCCTCACCCCTGACGCCGGTGGGCACTGGCGGGAGCGGGTCGCGCAGGCGGCCGTGGCCACCGCCGGCCCGCAGTTCACCGCCCGAGTCAATGACGGCTGCCGGCACTGTCCGGTCCGGCCGATCTGCCCGGCCCACAACGATGGGTGTGGCGCATGAGATACCACTACGACCCCGCCGAGCTGGCGGACGCGCTCGGGTTGCACCAGCCCACCGACGAGCAGGCCGCGGTCATCGCCGCGCCGCCGGGACCGCTGGTGGTGATCGCCGGCGCGGGCGCCGGCAAGACCGAGACGATGGCCGCCCGGGTGGTGTGGCTGGTTGCCAACGGCTACGCCGAGCCCGGCCAGGTCTTGGGACTGACCTTCACCCGCAAGGCGGCCGGTCAACTGCTGCGCCGGGTTCGGTCCCGGCTGGCGCGATTGGCCGGTGCCGGACTGATGACAGCTGAACCGAACAGATCCGGCTCGAATGGGATCGACGGTGCCCCGGCGACGACGCCTGTGGTGAGCACCTACCACGCGTTCGCCGGCGCACTGCTGCGCGAGCACGGGCTGCTGCTGGGCATCGAGCCCGACACCCGCCTGCTCACCGAGACCGGGCTGTGGCAGCTGGCATTCGACGTGGTCAGCGGTTACCCCGGGGAGCTGCACACCGACCGGGATCCCGCAGCGGTCACCGCGATGGTGGTGCGGCTGGCGGGGCAGCTGGCCGAGCACCTGGTGGACACCGACGCCCTGCGCCACACCCATCTGGAGTTGGAGCGGTTGGTGCACACCCTGCCGCCGGGCCCGCGCCAGCGTGCCGAACCCAACCAGTTGCTGCTGAAGATGCTCGACACCCAGACCGAACGTGCCGAACTGGTCCCGCTGATCGAGGCCCTACACCAGCGCATGCGCACGGAACGGGCAATGGATTTCGGCGCGCAGATGGCGACGGCCGCTCGACTGGCGCAGTCAAACGAGGCGGTCGGCGCCCGGTTGCGCGCCACCTACCGGGTGGTGCTGCTCGACGAGTACCAAGACACCGGGCACGCCCAGCGCATCGCCTTGTCGTCGCTGTTCGGCGGCGGTGCCGACGACGGCCTGGCGCTGACCGCGGTCGGGGACCCGATCCAGTCGATCTACGGCTGGCGCGGTGCCTCGGCGACCAACCTGCCCCGATTCGCCACCGACTTCCCGCTCTCCGACGGCAGCCCGGCGCCCACCCTGGAGCTGCGGACCAGCTGGCGCAACCCGCCAGAGGTGTTACACCTGGCCAACGAGATCTCCGCGGAGGCACGCCAGCGCTCGGTCGCGGTGCAACCGCTCCGGCCACGCCCGGCCGCGCCCCCCGGCGACGTGCGGGTCGCGCTGCTACCCGACGTGGTCACCGAAGACGAGTGGGTCGCCGAGGAATTGCAGCGGCGCTACCGGCAAGCCGAGGCCGACGGGGTGGCCCCGCCCACCACCGCGGTGCTGGTGCGGCGCAACGCCGACGCCGCGCCCCTGGCCGAGGCGATCCGTGCCCGCGGCCTCCCGGTGGAAGTGGTGGGTCTGGCCGGGCTGCTGTCGGTGCCGGAGGTGGCCGACCTGGTGGCGGTGTTGCGGCTGCTCCAAGAGCCGACCGCCGGCGCGGCGGCGATGCGCGTGCTGACTGGCCCGCGGTGGCGGCTCGGCGCCGCCGACCTGGCCGCGCTGTGGCGACGCGCCGCCGAGCTGGCCCGGCCCGATCAACCCAGTGCGCCGGTATCGGCCGCCGAGATCGCTGCCACGGCCGGGCCGGATTCCGAGACGCCGTGTCTGGCCGACGCGCTGGCCGATCCCGGACCGGCGGAGCGCTATTCGGCCGTCGGATACCGCCGCATCCTCGCCGTCGCCGAGGAACTGACCCTGCTGCGCGGCCATCTGTGGCATCCGCTGCCCGACCTGGTTTCCGAGGTACGCCGGGTGCTGGGCTTGGACTGCGAGATGCTCGCCGCGCAGCCGGTGGTGGCAACGGCGGCCGGCAACGAACAACTGGACGCCTTCGCCGACGTGGTGGCCGGTTATGCCGAGGGGGCAGGGGCCCGGGCCGCGCTGCCGGGTCTGCTGGGCTACCTCGATGCCGCCGCCGCGGTGGAGAACGGGTTGGCCCCCGCGGCACTGGCGGTCGCTGCCGACCGCGTCCAGATCCTCACCGTGCATGCCGCCAAGGGACTGGAGTGGCAGGTGGTCGCGATACCGCACCTGGTGGCGCGGGTTTTCCCGTCGACCGCGTCGCGACGCACCTGGCTCTCCGACGTCGGCGAGCTGCCGCCGCTGCTGCGCGGCGACCGCGCCGACTTGGGCGATCACGGCGTCCCGCTGCTCGATACCGATGCGGTCACCAACCGAAAGCAGCTGTCCGACACCATCTCTGAACATCAGCGCCGCTTGGACCAGCGGCGCGTCGACGAAGAGCGCAGGTTGCTCTACGTCGCCGTCACCCGCGCCGAGGACACCCTGCTGATCTCTGGCCACCACTGGGGGCACGGCGAGGCCAAGCCGCGCGGGCCGTCGGATTTCCTCGCCGAGATCAAGGCGGTGATCGACAGCGCAGCCGACGAGGGGACGCCCTGCGGGGTGGTCGAGCACTGGGTGCCGGCGCCGGCCGGCGGAGAGAAAAACCCGTTGTCCGACACCGCAACCGAAGGAGTATGGCCGGCTGACCCGCTGGGCGGCCGGCGCGGTGATGTCGAACGCGGCGCGGCACTGGTCGTCGCGGAACTGCAGGCCGGCGAACCCCAGACCGGCCAGCCCTCGGACAGCGCGTGGGCCGCCGACGTGGACGCCTTGCTGGCCGAGCGCGCCACGGCCGCAACGCAGCAGACCCGCGCCCTGCCCAACCAGCTCTCGGTGAGCGGCCTGGTCGAGTTGAGCCGCGACCCCGCCGGCGCGGGGCAGCGTCTGAGCCGCCGGCTACCGGCCAGGCCAGACCCGCATGCATTGTTGGGCACTGCATTTCACGACTGGGTTCAGCGGCTCTATGGGGCCGAGCGACTCTTCGAGCTTGAAGATCTGCCCGGCGCGGCCGACGCTGACACCGCCCGCGCCGATGCGCAGGAGCTGGCCCGTCTGCAGGCCGCGTTCCTGGAATCGCCATGGGCCGCCCGTACTCCCACCGCCGTCGAGGTGCCGTTCGAGATGGCCATCGGCAGCCGGGTGGTGCGCGGCCGGATCGACGCGGTGTTCGCCGAGCGCGACGGCAGCGTCACCGTGGTGGACTGGAAGACCGGGGCGCCGCCCGACGGACCCGAGGCGCGCCGGCACGCCGTCGTCCAGCTCGGCGTTTACCGGCTGGCCTGGGCAGCATTGACCGGCTGCCCGCCCGCACAGGTGCACGCCGCCTTCCACTACGTGCGGTCCGGCACCACCGTCGTCGCCGAGGAGCTGCCCGAACTGGCTGACCTGGCCGCGCTGCTCAACACCTGACGACGGGTGTGGTTACAGTGGGTCCGTGCGTCAGGCTGACCGATGACCGCCCGTCGTGGCAGGAGCTAGCTGGCGGCGGTTGCGGCGTCTTGACGAGACGCTGACCGCCCAACCCAGTTATGCGCTCGTCGGCGTGCTGCGCATGCCACACGGACAGTCCAGCCCCGGCCGCACCGTCTACCGCCGAAGCCTGATCGCACTGGCGGCACTGCTGGTGTCCACGCTGTTCGTCTACGTCGACCGTGACGGCTACCAGGACGTGCAAGGCGACCGGTTGAGCTTCCTGGACTGCCTTTACTACTCGGCGGTGACGCTGTCGACCACCGGATACGGCGACATCACGCCGGTCACCGAGTTCGCCCGCATGATCAACGTGCTGGTCATCACCCCGCTGCGGATCGCCTTCCTGATCTTGCTGGTCGGAACGACCGTCGAGGCGTTCACCGAGACGTCCCAGCAGGCGTTTCGCATTCAGCGTTGGAGGAAGAGAGTGAAAGACCACACCATCGTCATCGGGTACGGAACCAAGGGCAAGACCGCGATCGCGGCGATGCTCGGCGACGACGAGACCACCCCGAGCGACATCGTCGTGGTGGACAACGACCGAGCCGTGCTCGAACGGGCGAAGACCGCCGGGCTGGTGACCGTCGACGGTGATGCGACCCGCTCGGATGTGCTGCGGCTGGCCAGCGCTCAGCGCGCGTCCGCGATCGTGGTGGCCACCGGCTCCGACGCCACCGCCGCACTGGTCACCTTGACCGCCCGCGAGATCGCGCCGCAGGCCACCATCGTGGCGTCCATCCGGGAAGCCGAGAACCAGCATCTGCTGGAACAGTCCGGTGCCAACTCCGTCGTGGTGTCCTCGGAGACCGCCGGACGGTTGCTCGGCATCGCCACCACCACGCCCCGGGTGGTCGAGATCATCGAGGACTTGCTCACCCCCGACGCCGGCTATGCCATTGCTGAGCGTGAGGTGGAGCAACAGGAAGTCGGCGGATCGGCCAAGCATCTCAATGAGATAGTCCTGGCCCTGGTGCGCGAGGGCCGGCTGCTGCGACTGGATGCACCGGAGGTCGATGTGATCGAGGCCGGCGACCGGCTGCTTTACGTGCGTACGGTGACCAACTAATGACGATCGCGGCGCGTCGGCACGGGGAGGAATGATGGGCAACTTCCAGCTGCGCCAGGTGCCCCTGCTGTCGCGGGTCGGGGCGGATCGAGCCGATCAGTTGCGCACTGACACGGACGCGGCCGTCGCCGGCTGGTCATCGGCAGCGCTGCTGCGCGTCGATCCCCGTAACCAGGTATTGGTCGCCGGCGGCAAGGTGGTGCTGCACGAGGCCGGCGAACTGGGCGAAACACCGCCCCCGGATGCGGTGTTCCTGGGCCGTGTCGAGGACGGTCGGCACGTCTGGGCGGTCCGCGGCGCGCTGCAGGCCCCGAGCAGCGCCGACGTCTCGGTGGTGGACATCCGTGCCACCGGCGACGTCTTCGACGACGTCAGCGCCCAGTTGGTGTCGTCGGCCATCGCGCTGCTGAATTGGCATGACAACGCCAGGTTTTCGGCCGTCGACGGTACACCGACCAAGCCGGTGCGCGGCGGCTGGGCGCGCGCCAACCCGGCCACCGGTGTGGAGGAGTTCCCGCGC
Organism: Mycobacterium sp. P7213; assembly: GCF_900604305.1. NCBI lineage: Bacteria > Bacillati > Actinomycetota > Actinomycetes > Mycobacteriales > Mycobacteriaceae > Mycobacterium > Mycobacterium sp. P7213. The sequence goes on along the minus strand of NZ_UWOA01000007.1, from coordinate 74,819 downwards.
ATCGACCCGGCAGTGATCTGCCTGGTGCACGACGGCGGCGACCGGGTGGTGCTGGCCCGTCAGCACAACTGGCCGGTCCGGATGTTCTCGCTGCTGGCCGGGTTCGTCGAAGCCGGCGAGTCGTTCGAGACCTGTGTGATCCGCGAGGTCCACGAAGAGGTGGGGCTGGCCGTGCGTGACGTGACCTATCTCGGCAGTCAGCCGTGGCCGTTCCCGCGCTCGCTGATGGTCGGCTTCCACGCCGTCGCCGACCCGGGGCAGACATTCGTGTTCAGCGACGGTGAGATCACCGAGGCGAACTGGTTCACCCGCGAGGAAGTGCGGGCTGCGCTGTCCGCCGGGGCGTGGAACCGCGGCGACCCGGATGCCAAACTGCTGCTGCCCGGCTCGATCTCGATCGCCCGGACGATCATCGAGTCCTGGGCCGAATCGAGCTGACGGCGCTACCCGCCGAGCCGCTCCAGCTTCGCCTTGACCTCACGCCCGGTGGGGTTCGTCAGCGTCGAGCCGTCGGCGAAACGCAGCGTCGGCACCGTGCGGTTGCCGCCGTTGGCTGAGCTGACGAACTCAGCAGCGGTGGGGTCCAGCTCGATGTCGATCTCTTCGTAGTCGATCTCGAGCTTCTTCAACGACGCTTTGAGCTGCCGACAGTAGCCGCACCACTGGGTCGTGTACATGACGAGCTGGTTCATAACTCCCCAAACCTAGTAGGTCGCCCGATGATTCCCGAATCGGCGTCTGGGCCCGTCGGGGGTGCCTGCCAAGATGGACGCCATGGATGCGCTCATCGCCGGGCTGGACGAGGAGCAGCGTGCTGCGGTACTGGCGCCGCGCGGCCCGGTGTGCGTGCTCGCCGGCGCAGGGACCGGCAAGACCCGCACCATCACCCACCGGATCGCCCAGCTGGTGGCGGCCGGTCATGTTGCGCCCGGGCAGGTGCTGGCGGTGACGTTCACCCAGCGTGCGGCCGGGGAGATGCGCTCGCGGCTACGCGCATTGGGTTCAGCGGCCGGCGCGGGTGCTGCCGCCGGAGTAGGCGCGGTGCAGGCGCTGACGTTCCACGCCGCCGCGCGCCGGCAGCTGCGCTACTTCTGGCCGCGGGTGGTCGGCGACACCGCCTGGGAACTGCTGGACCGCAAGTTCGGGGTGGTCGCGCGGGCCGCCGGCCATGCCGGGCTGCGGCTGAGCAACGATGACGTGCGCGACGTGTCCGGGGAGATCGAGTGGGCCAAGGCGTCCCTGATCGGGCCGGAGCAGTACCCGGAGGCGGCGGCAGCTGCCGGGCGCGACACCCCGATCGAGGCCGCCAAGCTCGCCGATGTCTACGCCGGCTACGAGGCGCTGAAGGCCCGCGGCGAAGTGGCGATGCTCGACTTCGACGATCTGCTGTTGCACACCGCCGCCGCGATCGAGAACGACGCGGCGGTGGCCGCCGAGTTCCGGGACCGCTACCGCTGCTTCGTGGTCGACGAATACCAGGACGTCACCCCGCTGCAGCAGCGGGTGCTGACGGCCTGGCTGGGCCAGCGCGACGATTTGACCGTGGTCGGCGACGCCAACCAGACCATCTACTCGTTCACCGGCGCCTCGCCGCGCTATCTGCTGGACTTCACCCGCCGGTTCCCCGACGCCGCCCTGGTGCGCCTGGAGCGGGACTACCGGTCCACGCCCGAGGTGGTGTCGTTGGCCAACCGGGTGATCGCCGCCGCACGTGGGCGGGTGGCCGGCAGCAAGCTGAAGCTGATCGGCCAGCGCGAGTCCGGCCCGACGCCGATCTTCCGCGAGCATCCCGACGAGGTCGCCGAGGCCGCGGCAGTCGCCAAGTCCATCGCCCGGCTGATCCACGACGGCACCTCACCGGCCGAGATCGCCGTGCTGTACCGGATCAACGCACAGTCGGAGGTCTACGAGGAGGCGCTCACCGAGGCCGGCATCGCCTATCAGGTGCGCGGCGGTGAGGGGTTCTTCACCCGCCAGGAGATCCGTCAGGCGCTGGTCGCCTTGCAGCGGGCCTCCGAACGCGGCGTCGACGGGCCGCTGTCGCTAACCGTGCGGGCCGTTCTGGAACCGCTCGGTCTGACCGCCGAACCGCCGAGCGGGGCCAAGGCCCGGGAGCGCTGGGAGGCGCTCGGCGCGCTGGCGGAACTGGCCGACGACGAGGGGGCCCAACGCCCCGATCTCGACCTGCCCGCGCTGCTGACCGAACTGCGGATGCGCGCCGACTCCCGGCATCCGCCGACCGTGCAGGGTGTGACGCTGGCATCCCTGCACGCCGCCAAAGGCCTGGAGTGGGACGCGGTGTTTCTGGTGGGCCTTGCCGATGGCACCCTGCCCATCTCGCACGCCCTGGCGCACGGCGCGGACAGCGAGGCCGTCGAAGAGGAGCGCCGGCTGCTCTATGTCGGCGTCACCCGGGCCCGGATCCACCTCACGCTGAGCTGGGCGCTGGCCCGCGCGCCGGGCGGGCGGGCCGGCCGCAAGCCGTCGCGGTTCCTCAGCGGTATCGCCCCGCAGGCCGACGCCGCCACCACCCCCACCAAGCGCCGGGCCCGCGGCGCCCCGAAGCATTGCCGCATCTGCAACAAGGCACTGGCCACCCCGGCGGCCATCATGCTCAGCCGCTGCGAGACCTGCGCCGCCGATGTCGACACCGAGTTGCTGGTGGCGCTCAAAGACTGGCGTCTGCGCACTGCCACCGAACTGAAAGTGCCCGCCTACATCGTCTTTTCCGACAACACCCTGACCGCGATCGCCGAGATGCTGCCCGGCGACGAGGCCGCCCTGGTGGCCATCCCGGGCATCGGAGCGCGCAAGTTGGAACAGTTCGGCTCCGATGTGCTGGAGCTGGTCCGCAACCGGGGTTGAAACCGGGGTCCGGCCACTGCCGGTCGTAATTCGGTTGTGGGTCGGTGGGTCGAGCGGCTAGCCTCGGACCCCATGACCACGATCAGCGTCCTGTGGGTAGCCGGCGCGCGCCATGCCGCCGCTGCCGAGGCGGCGGTGCGCCATGCCGCCGCCGCCGTAGACGCGTCCGTGCATCGGGGTTCGCCCTAACAGCAGCCCCCGCCCCCGATGGCCACGGACCCAACCAGGATCCGTGGCCATTATTTTTTGCTCGGCAGCCCGCCGACCGGCCCGGATCCGACCCTCACGAACCGACCGGAAAGCAGGTACACACCATGTCGAGAACCCTGAAGTTGCCGTGTCACAGCGATCCCGACCTGTGGTTCGCCGACGACCCGGCCGATCTGGAGCGGGCCAAGGCACGGTGTGCTCAGTGCCCGATCCGCCAGCAGTGCCTGGCGGCGGCGTTGCAGCGCGCCGAGCCGTGGGGTGTGTGGGGCGGCGAGATCCTCGACCGGGGCAACGTCATCGGCCGTAAGCGGCCGCGGGGCCGTCCGCGTAGGGAGCCGGTGGCCGCGTGAGCGGCCGCAGCATCAGGCCGACGGGCCGACCGCGACGTCTTCGGGATCGGCGAAGCCCGGCACCAATTCCTCGGAGAGACGCTTGATCGGGACGTGGGCGTCGAGCTGACACATGATCGCCGTGGTGGACCCGAGGACTCGCATCGGCATCGCGAGCTTGGGCGGCAGGTCTAGCTGGCGGGCGGTCTTGAGCTGCTCGACCGGGCGTTCCAGCTGCTTGCCGGCCATCCGCATCAGCCACTTGCGGGTGTAGTGGAAAACCTCGACTTGCACCGGCTCGACATGCTGGCGCAGCATCTCGTCGATCTCGCGCACCGAGACGGTCTGGCCCTTCTGGATGAAGCCGCCCCGGCGCATGGTCTCGATGACCTTGTCGTAGTCCTTGTCCCGGGCGTAGCGCACGGAGGCACCCAGTTCCGGCGGGAACCCGCCGGGCATCGGCGCCACTGCACCGAAGTCGATCACGCCCATCCGGCCGTCCGGCATCAGCATGAAGTTGCCCGGGTGGGCGTCGCCATGGATCAGTTCCAGCCGGCGCGCCGCGTCCCAGGTGAATTCGGCCAGACGGGTGCCCATCAGGTCACGCTGTTCGACGGTGCCGTTGCGGATGATCTCGGCCATTCCGACGCCGTCGATCCACTCCTGGATGACCGTCTTGGGGGCGCTTGCCACCACGTTCGGAATCAGGAAGTGCGGGTGCCCGGCGTAGGCCTTGGCGAAGATGCGCTGGTTGTCGGCCTCGAGCCGGTAGTCGAGCTCCATCTCGGTGCGCTCGATGAGCTCGTCGACGACGCCCTTCACGTCGACACCGGGTGCCAGCTGCTTGAAGATGCCGGTCAACCGCCGGATGGTCTTGAGATCGGCGCGCAGCGCTTCATCGGCGCCAGGGTATTGGATCTTGACCGCGACGGGACGGCCGTCGGCCCACACCGCCTTATGCACCTGCCCGATGCTGGCCGAGGCGATGGGGGTGTCGTCGAACTCGGTGAAGCGCTCCCGCCATTTGGTGCCCAGTTGTGCGTCAAGCACCCGGTGCACCTTGTCGGCAGGCAGCGGCGGGGCGTCCTTCTGCAGCTTGGTCAGCGCCTCCCGGTAGGGCTCGCCGAACTGCTCGGGGATGGCCGCTTCCATCACCGACAGGGCTTGGCCCACCTTCATGGCGCCGCCTTTGAGTTCACCGAGCACGGTGAACAACTGGTCGGCCGCCTTCTCCATGAGCTCGGCGGTGACCTCGTCCTTGGACTTGCCGGTCAGCCGCTTCCCGAACCCGAGTGCTGCCCGGCCGGCGATGCCGACCGGCAGGCTGGCCAGCTTCGCATTGCGCGCTGCGCTTCCGCGTTTGATTTCTGACACGCGTCCATCATCCATGACGTTGTTGTGGTGCCGGTCACCGCGGTGACAATTCTCAGTGGCGATCGTGACGTCAGCAATCACATAACGGGTGGCGGACCCAGCGCCGGGTCAGCATCGATCCGGTGGCCAAATCCAGCTCCAGGGTGGAGTCGAGGGTCGGCGGAGCAGCCAGGTCCGGGCCGGTTGCGGCTCCGCGCACCGCTGCGATCACCCGTTCGACTTGGCTCAGTGCCAGCGCCGCGGTCGCCAGTACGGTTGCCCGGTCGGCGTGGGTGACGGTGTGGCGAAGCTGCGCGGCCACCGCAGGCCATGCCGAGTCCCGGTCTCGCCGGTGCAGGTCAGCGCAGCGCAGACAGCTGGTGACTCCCGGCAGGACCAGCGGGCCGACCATTCCGGTGCCATCGCGCACCCGCACCGGTAGGTGCGGCACCCGCGCGGCGTGCAGCTCACGTACCAGCCGTGGATCGGGAACCAGGAAGTCGGCCAGCACCACCAGATCGGTCCCGGCGGCACTGACTGCGGCGTGCGGATGACTGCTGTGCCGGACCACGGCGCTCGAGCAGCGCAGCGATTCGACCAACAGGTCCGACAGGGGACCGCGTCCGTGCACCCGCAGCGAGACGGTGCGGCACTGACGGCGCGGCCCGGCGCCGCGGACGGCGACACGTGCCGCCACCAGCTCGACCAGCAGGTCGTCCAGCTCGGCGGCGTCCACCGGGCCGTGTTGGGCGGCCTCATGGCGCAGCGCCGCGACCGTGGTAGGGATCTGCATCGTCCGTAAGACGGCGGCCAGTGCAGCGGTGCTCATCCCGCGGGGTGGCCGCACGAGTACGGCACGCCGCGGATCCCAGCCGACCTGGACAGCACCGTCGGGGCGCAGTAACACCGGCAGCGCCGGATCGAGGGTGTAGGTGGAGGTCTCGGAACCAACCCTGTTCACGCGGGTGACCCTGCCATGCCGGCCGGCGGCGATCCTCCCGTCATCCACAGGGGCGCGAAGCGATGCGCCGCGCGGCCTCCACGGCGGCGCGGCGTTGGCGTGCGATGACGGCGGGGTCGGTGAGGGTCTCGTACGGCTCGGGGGAGTGGGCCCAGGCCAGACCGATGCCGAACAGCAGGGCGAGCAGGTCGAGGGGTTCCCAGGAGCTGTCCACGTGTCCACCGGCCTGGGCGGTTTCGATGGCGGTGACCGCGTGCTCGAAGATCGGCTGTCCGTCGGCGTGGGGTTCGTCGAGGATCAGCCCCTCCAGGCGGGCCCAGGTGATCATGCGCAGGTGTTGGGGGCTGTTTCTGCCCAAATCGTAGACATCGCCCGCGAATTCGGGCACCGCGTCGGGGCGAAGGGTGACCGACCGGTAGAAGGCCGCCACGTCGGTGGCCACCACTTCCCGAAACAGTGCCTCCTTGTCGCCGAAGTGGGCGTAGAGGCGTTCTTTGCTGGCCTGCGCCGCGCGGGCAATGCGATCGATGCGCGATCCGGCAAGACCATGGCGAGCGAACTCGGCGCGGGCAGCGTCGAGGATCTGGCCGCGCAGCTGGGAAGTGCTCCTTCGCACATCAAGATCATAACCATACGAACTAGTTCGTTCTGTAATGTGAGGGCATGCACGTCCTCCAAGACACCCCCGCGATCCTGAACCAGCCGCCGCGAGTCGAGGCCATGCGGCGCGCTGTGGAGGCCGTCGCCGACGCGGTCACGCCCGTTGTCGAGGCGTACCGCCCCTACGTCGAAGGGCTCGACAACCTTCCCCGTGACGGCCGATTTCTCTTGGTGGGCAACCACACTCAGACCAGTGTGGAAGCGCTGCTGATTCCGTTCCACGTCCGGCGGGCGATCGGCCAACGCGTACGACCATTGACCGATCGGCAGTTCGGGCGCATGCGGGGCCCGGCCCGAGATCTGCTCGCCGCTGCGGGGGCTCTGGTGGGCGCCCCGGAGCCGGTCCGCGAACTGATGCGCCGCAACGAACCCATTCTGGTATTCCCCGGCGGCGGTCGCGAGATTCCCAAGTTCAAGGGGGAGGAGTACTCCCTGCGCTGGCAGGGCCGCACCGGATTCGCCCGCCTCGCAATAGAACACGACTATCCGATCGTGCCGGTCGGCCTGGTGGGGGGCGACGACGTCTACCGGAGCCTGAGCCCGCGCGGTGGCAGCTGGGAGCGCTTCAGTGTGGCGCTGTCGCGACGCCTTTCAGGTCCGCCGGAGATGGCCTGGCCCCTGCAGCACGGCATCGGCCCAACCCTCATCCCGCGACCGCAGCGGATGTACCTGCGCTTCGGCGCACCCATCGAGACCACCAAACCCGCCCGCATCGCCAACGAGAAATGGGTTGCCACGGTGCGGGACAGGGCGCAGCAGTCGCTCGAGCGGATCCTGGCCGACCTGCTCGACGTTCGCGCGAAGGACCCCTACCGCCACCTCAATCCGTTGGCGTGGCGGCAGGCGACCTCGCCACCCGCCGCCGCCAGGGTGCGTCAGCTGTCGGTGTCGTCGGGCTTACCGGCCTCGCGCTGAAACTCCGCGATCGCCTGGTCGATGGCCGAGTCGAGGTCGCTGGAGCCGCCGATGATCCGGTCGATGAACGCCGCCGGCTCGTCAAGGTCGGCGGACTCGGGCAGCAGATCGGGATGTTGCCACACCTTGTCGCGGGCGTCAGACCCGACCGCCGTGGTCAACCGCTCCCAGAGCACCGCGGCCTCGCGTAACTTGCGCGGGCGCAGTTCCAGACCGACCAGCGTGGCGAACGTCTGCTCGGCCGGGCCACCGGTGGCGCGCCGCCGGCGCAGCGTCTCCGAGAGCGCGGCGGTGCCCGGGATCCGGTCGCCCAGCGCCGCATTGACCACGGTCTGTACCCAGCCCTCGATCAGAGCCAGCAGGGTCTCCAGCCGTTCCAGTGCGATGAGTTGCTCGGGGGTCGACTTGGGCTCGAACACGCCCTGGTTGAGCAGTTCATTCATGGCCGAGGGATCGGTCAGCGCCGCCGGATCGAACCCCTGGGCCAGTTCCTCGATACCCCGGATGTCGATCTTCATGCCCCGGGCGTACGCCTCCACCGCGCTGAGCAACTGGTTGGACAGCCACGGCACATGGGTGAACAGCCGGTGGTGGGCGGCCTCACGGGCGGCCAGGAAGGTGACGATCTCACTGCGCGGCTGATCCAATCCGCCGGCCAATTCCTCGATCGCGCCGGGCAGCAGCGCGGCCACTCCGCTGGGCCCCAGCGGCAGGCCGATGTCGGTCGAGGTCAGCACCTCTCCGGACAACCGTCCCAGCGCCTGGCCCAATTGAGAACCGAACGCCAACCCACCCATCTGCGACATCACCGACAACAACGGGCCGGCCATACTCTTGGCCTCTTCCGGAAGCGCTGACGCCCACACCGACGAAACCTGTTCGGCCATCGGGTCACACAGGCGCTGCCAGGTGGTCATGGTGTGCTCGACCCAGTCCACCGGCGTCCAGGCGACCCCACTGGTGGTGCCGGCCGGCAACGAAGTCGCCCCATCAAGCCAGGTGTCAGCCAGGTGCACCGCATCGCCGATGGCGGTCGCGGTCGAGGAGGTGACGGGCGCGACCGAACCGATCGACTTGATCGCGACCTGTCGGGCCAGGTCGTAGTTCACCGGCCCGGCCGGTCGGCCGTCAGCGCTCACCCGGCCGGCACCGCTGAACATCTGCCCGAGCTGGGTAAAAACCTGGCCCAGATCGGCCATGTTGAAACCAGCACCCATCCCGAACGGGTCGGAGGGCCCGGAGCCTCGCTCGCGGTCGGGGTCGTCCCCGGAAGAAAAACCGAAGGGCAGATCAGCCATAGACACAACCGTACCCACCGGCAACGTCCGGCGGTACGACACACGGCCGCCAGTGGTCGGGCCGTTACCGCCTGGGCAATGGCCGTTTACCATACCCGGGGTGAACAGGCGGATTCTGACGCTGTTGGCGGCTGTGCTGCCGGTGGTCGCGTTCGGCGTGCTGCTGACGGCGGTGACGGTGCCCTTCGTGTCGTTGGGGCCGGGTCCCACGTTCGACACCCTCGGCATGATCGACGGCAAGCAGGTGGTCGATATCGAGGGGACCACCACGCACCCGACGACCGGCCACCTCAACATGACCACGGTCTCCCAGCGCGACGGTCTGACGCTGGGGGAGGCGCTGGCGCTGTGGTTGTCCGGACGCGAGCAGCTCATGCCGCGTGACCTGGTCTATCCGCCCGGCAAGTCCCGCCAGGAAGTCGACGAGAGCAACGACGCCGACTTCCGCGCGTCCGAGCAGAGTGCCGAGTACGCCGCGCTGGGCTACCTGCGCTACCCGTCGGCGGTCACCCTCGCCGACGTCCAGGACCCGGGGCCGTCAGCCGGCGCGCTGCAGCGCGGCGACGCTGTGGACGCCGTCAACGGCGAACCGGTGTACACCGTGCAGCAGTTCACCGCGCGACTGGCCGACACCAAGGCCGGCGAGACGGTTGCCATCGACTACCGGCGCAAGAACGCCGCACCCGGTACGGCGCGGATTACGCTCGGAGAGAACAAGGACCGCCCCAACGGATTCCTGGGGGTGTCCGTCCTCGATGCCCCGTGGGCGCCGTTCACCATCGACTTCAACCTGGCCAACATCGGCGGCCCGTCGGCGGGGCTGATGTTCTCGCTGGCCGTCGTCGACAAGCTCACCACCGGCACCCTGGCCGGACCGAACTTCGTGGCCGGTACCGGGGTCATCAAGGCCAACGGCCAGGTCGACGCGATCGGCGGGATCACGCACAAGATGATGGCGGCCCGCGAGGCCGGCGCGACGGTGTTTCTGGTCCCGGCCGACAACTGCTACGAGGCCAGAAACGACGACAAGGGTCTGCAACTGGTCAAAGTCGACAGCCTCGCCCAGGCGGTGGGTGCGCTGCGAACCATCACCGACGGAGGTCAGCCGCCGTCTTGCTGAGTGTTCGTTGGCTACAGTGGGGCCGTCAGGGACAACTGAGCTAGGGAGCGTGGCACGTGGGGATGCGGCCCACTGCGAGGATGCCGAAATTGACCGCGCGCAGCCGGATCATGGTCGGCAGCGCCTTCGTCGTGATCGCGCTGCTGCTGTTGGGGCCGCGGCTGATCGACGGCTATGTCGACTGGTTGTGGTTCGGCGAGCTGGGCTACCGCTCGGTGTTCGTCACGACGTTGCTGACCCGCCTGATCACGTTCGTGGTGGTGACACTGCTGGTCGGCGGGATGGTGTTCGCCGCGATGGCCACCGCCTTCCGGGTCCGGCCGGTCTTCGTCCCCAGTAACGGTGTCAACGACCCGGTGGCCCGTTATCGCACCACGGTGCTGTCGCGGCTGCGGCTGTTCGGGTTCGGAATTCCGGTCGGCATCGGTGTGCTGGCCGGCATCGTCGCGCAGAGCTACTGGGTCCGCATCCAGCTGTTCCTGCGCGGCGGTGACTTCGGGATCACCGATCCGCAGTTCGGCAAGGACCTCGGTTTCTATGCCTTCGACCTGCCGTTCTACCGGCTGGTGGTCGGGCTGTTGCTGGCCACGTTGCTGCTGGCCACCATCGCGAACATCACGACGCACTACGTCTTCGGTGGCATCCGGTTGTCCGGCCGGGCCGGCGCGCTGAGTCGTCCGGCCCGCATCCAGGTGGTCAGTCTGATCGGCACCCTGGTGCTGCTCAAGGCCGGCGCCTACTGGCTGGACCGCTACGAGTTGCTCAGCCACACCCGCACCGGCAAGCCGTTCACCGGAGCCGGTTACACCGACATCAATGCGGTGCTGCCGGCCAAGATGATCCTGCTGGCGATCGCGCTGATCTGCGCGGTCGCAGTGTTCTCGGCGATCGTGCTGCGCGACTTGCAGATTCCAGCGATCGGGCTGGTGCTATTGCTGCTGTCATCGGTCGTGGTCGGCGCGGGCTGGCCACTGATCGTCGAACAGTTCAGCGTCAAGCCGAACGCGGCGCAGAAGGAGAGCGAGTACATCTCCCGCTCGATCACGGCGACCCGGCAGGCCTACGGTCTGACCGAGGATGTGGTCACCTACCGCGACTACCGCGGTGACGCACGCGCCACGGCCGCGCAGGTGGGCGCCGATGCGGCCACCACCTCCAACATCCGGCTGCTGGACCCCACCATCGTCAGCCCCGCGTTCACCCAGTTTCAGCAGGGCAAGAACTTCTATTTCTTCCCCGACCAGCTCACCATCGATCGCTATCGCGACGACGAGGGCCAGCTGCGTGACTATGTGGTCGCCGCCCGCGAGCTCAACCCGGATCGACTGATCGACAATCAGCGCGACTGGATCAACCGGCACACCGTGTTCACCCACGGCAATGGGCTCATCGCCTCGCCGGCCAACACCGTGCGCGGTATCGCCAACGACCCCAACCAGAACGGCGGATACCCGGAGTTCTTGGTCAACGTCGTCGGAGCCAACGGTGGCGTCGTCTCCGACGGACCGGCCCGCCTCGACCAGCCGCGCGTCTACTACGGGCCGGTGATCGCCGACACCGCCGCCGACTACGCGATCGTCGGCCGCAACGGCGCCGACCGTGAGTACGACTACGAAACCAACACCGAGACCAAGAACTACACCTACACCGGTGCCGGCGGGGTAGGCGTCGGAAACTGGTTGGCCCGCAGCGTGTTCGCCGCGAAGTTCGCTGAGCGCAACTTCTTGTTCTCCAACGTGATCGGCGCGGACAGCAAGATCCTGTTCAACCGCGACCCGGCCAGCCGGGTGCAGGCGGTGGCGCCCTGGCTGACCACCGACTCCACGGTGTATCCGGCGATCGTGAACAAGCGCCTGGTGTGGATCATCGACGGCTACACCACGCTGGACAACTACCCCTACTCGGAGCTGACGTCGCTGTCGTCGGCCACCGCGGATTCCAAAGAGGTGGAGTTCAACCGGCTGCTGCCGGACCGGCGGGTGTCCTACATCCGTAACTCGGTCAAGGCAACGGTCGACGCCTACGACGGCACGGTGAGCCTGTACGCCCAGGACGAGCAAGATCCGGTACTGCAGGCATGGATGAGGGTGTTCCCCGGCACGGTCAAACCGAAGGCCGAGATCTCACCCGAGCTCGCCGATCACCTGCGCTACCCCGAGGACCTGTTCAAGGTGCAGCGCATGCTGTTGGCCAAGTACCACGTCAACGACCCGGTGACGTTCTTCTCCACATCCGACTTCTGGGATGTGCCGCTGGACCCCAACCCGACCGCCAGCAGCTTCCAGCCGCCGTACTACATCGTCGCGAAAAACCTTGCCAAGGGCGACAATTCGGCGTCGTTCCAGCTGACCAGTGCGATGAACCGGTTCAAGCGCGACTATTTGGCCGCCTACATCAGCGCCAGCTCGGATCCAGACACCTACGGCAAGATCACCGTGCTGACCATTCCTGGCCAGGTCAACGGGCCCAAGCTGGCCAATAACGCGATCACCACCGATACCACGGTCAGCCAAGACCTCGGTGTGATCGGGCGCGACAATCAGAACCGCATCCGGTGGGGCAACCTGCTGACCCTGCCGGTGGCGCAGGGCGGACTGCTCTACGTCGAACCGGTCTATGCCTCACCCGGTTCCAGCGATGCCTCGTCGTCGTACCCACGGCTCATCCGGGTGGCGATGATGTACAACGACAAGATCGGCTATGGGCCGACAGTCTCCGATGCGCTGACCGGGCTGTTCGGGCCGGGTGCCAGTGCAGCGGCCACGGATATCGCACCCACCGACGGCGGCGCTGCCACGCAGGGGACGCCGCCATCGGCGACCCCGCCTGTTGCGGCGGTGCCGACGCCCCCGGCTGCCGAGGTCGCGTTGTCTCCGGCCAAAGCCGCGGCGCTGCGCGAGGTCGAATCGGCGCTCAACGCAGTGCGCGATACCCAGCACCGCGGTGACTTCGCCGCTTACGGTGCAGCGCTGCAACGCCTCGACGACGCGATGGCCAAGTTCAACAGCGCCAAGTAAGCGTGCGCGGCGCTCAGGCGCCGCGTGGTGTCAGCGACGCGTGGCGCCCAGCGGCATTGTCGGCTTGTGTTGTGCCGCCGTGCTGAGTGCGGCGCGTGCCTTGGCGTTCCAGTGGTGTCTAGGGGTCAGTGCGGACAGCTGGGCCAATCGGACGAACTGTCGCAGTGACCATCGGTCGGCGGCGCTGACGGTGATCCCGGTGAGTTCCACGGCGCGGGGGTGCTGCAGGGCGCGGATGGCCGGGTGGGGGACGGTGCGCATCCACCAGTCGGTGGGGGCGAAAATCTGCTCGCGGAACGGCTCGAAGTGTTCGCCGGCCACCAGGTGCGAGCGGCAGTAATCTTCGAAGTATTCGACGAATTCTGGCCAGGTCGCGGGCATCGGCCGCGTCGATACGCCATATCGGCGATACCACGCGCAGCACTCCTGGTAGAGCTGCTCATGTTCGTCGGTGTCGAGCCGACGAATGAAGGTGTTCACCATGACGACGAGGGACTCGACATAAGCGCTGTGCTGAAAATGGAACGTGTCGGGATTCAGTGCGTGGTACTTGTGCCCGAGACTGTCGACGCCCTTGACATGCTCGTGGGAGAACCGCATCTGGGGCCGCATGTCCACGTCGGTGTAGGCGTAGTTGACGGCCTGGGTGAAGGTGCGTTTCTTGTGTAGCCAAATGCGTTTGCGCATGAGGGCGTGCTCGTTGATGCCGGCGGCAATGCCGGGATGCAACAGCAACAGACACACCGCCCTGGGGAGCACGAAAAGGTAGCGCCGGTCGGCCAGGAAGTGCCACAGCATGCTGTTGGGCCCCAGGCCGTCGTCGTTGTGGTCAGCCATGATCAGATCAGTGCCTTGTCTCGGCGGATGCGATAGCGAACGTCGGCCATCAGCACGGTGTAGTTGACGGTTCGGATGAATCGGGGAATGAAGCGGTTCACGAATGATACGAACAGGAACAGGTTTTCGAACTGGCGTTGCTCAGTCGGCGACCAGGGCACGCCGAGTAGCTCACGAAAGTGCGGAGGCAGAAAGCCGATTGTCAGGAACCGCAGCAGGGGCGCCAGGGGCACCCGCAAGATCGGGCTGATCATTTTCAGGTCGACCAGCCGCATGAGGTAGTCGCGGACGACGTCGTCCATCGCCAGGGTCTGGCAGGTGGTGTTCCAGTAGGTGTCGAATTCGGCGCGGGTGGACGGCCATTGGTCGGCGGTGACCTGCAAGGTGGTGCCGAGCGGCCAGGCGTGGCGATAAAAGCCCTCCGCCTGGGTCTGAGACATCTTGCCGCGCAGCAGCTGATAGGTGTCCTCGTAGAAGACGAACAGGCATGCGGCGACCCACAGTTGCAGATCCTGATCGAAGGCGTTGTACTGCACCGGACTGTCTCCGGTCGAGCGCACCTGCCGGTGTGCGACGTTGACCGCGTCGCGGTAGGCGGTGCGTTCCTGATCGTTGCCCAATACGGCGACGGCCATGTACTGGGCGGTGGTGCGCAGCCGCTTCCAGGGATGCTCCATCAGCGCGCCGGATTCCACTCGGCTCTCCACGACGCCGTGGCCGACCCCGGGCATGCTCAACTGCATGACGACGTTGGCGGCTGCTGCGGCCGCAGACCAAAAATCCAGCGCCTCAGTCAGATCGACGGGACCATCGTCGAAGCGTGGGGTGTATTGGCCTATGTGGATCCGGGTTTCGCCCGCGTGCAGGGAAGGTGACTTGGGGGAGACGCCGAGCATTCTCATGGCCAGATCGATGATCCGTACCAAAAACATCATCCGAGCGGCCTCCGATGTTGCGGGCGGGGTTACGCCTTGCCGTCACTGCATACAGACGTTAGCGATCAGCAGCACCGGCCACGCCACGATCGATCCGAGAAGGGACACCACGAGGTCCAACCCTCGCAGACCGTGCAGCGCGCCGGTGTGGGTCAGCGTCCAGATCAATCCGACGGTCAGGTACGGCGTCCCGAGGATCAGGCCCAGGCCGATCAACTCACCGACGGGCATCCGGTAATTGAGCAGGCGGCCGACGCCGTCGAGAAATCCGGGCATCGGTTGCCCCTCCCGCTGTTCTGGCCCCGGAATGCAGCATGGCATAGCGGGGTTGGGCCGACAAGGAGGAGGTGACTCGGCGCTGGTCGGGTGACGGCGGCGACGCCAGACCAGGCGATTTGGCGGCGTGGGCACCCGTTCGGTAGTGTCGTACATACCGACGCGGGGTGGAGCAGCTCGGTAGCTCGCTGGGCTCATAACCCAGAGGTCGCAGGTTCGAATCCTGTCCCCGCTACTAACCTGATGTCTCGGGACATCGGAATGGCCGCGGACCTACCTTAGGTTCGCGGTCTTTTCGTCTGTGCCTTTGGGGCGCCGGCGGCCGGACCGGGCAGTTGCTGAGGCATCGGGACGCAGAGCGTCGCCTGGTGGACCCGTCCGGCAAGGATTGGTGCGGTCCGCGACCGGGTGTTCGCCAACGAAGCAGTGGACGGTGTCTCAAACCGGGAGTTCTCCGCCACTAGCGGCGGTGGCTCAATCTGCTGCGTCGTGGACTTGACCGAGATTCTCGGCGGCACCCGTCGTGCACGGGTGTCACAGCTGGACGTCCAGGGTACCGATCACAAAAAGGCTGCCGCAGCTTGCGCTGCGACAGCCTTTTGAAGTCTGTACGGTCGATCAGACTACCGAAACGCCCACAGCCTGCGGACCTTTCGTGCCCTGTTCTACCTCAAACTGAACCCGAGCGTTCTCTTCGAGCGTGCGGAATCCGCCGCCACTGATCTCGGAGTAGTGAACGAAGACGTCAGGCGCTCCGCCATCGGGGGCGATGAAGCCGAAGCCCTTTTCGCCGTTGAACCATTTCACAGTGCCCTGTGCCATTACTTAACTTCTCTCATTTTTCCAAGCCCATCAAGAAAGATGTGCGTCATCGACGGTAGCACGGATGGCCTAATCGCGGCCTTCTACTGTGCAACAAGCAGAGAGCGAATGCGCTTGCTTCGTCTCCGGGGGACCAGTCCGGGAGCATTGGACGGCTTCGTCGTCGCTCTCGCCGCGCTCAACATCGGCATCGGGTATCGGGATATCAAGTACGGCAGCAGGTATGACGCTTCTGTTGTGGGGTTCCATGAGGTCGCCCATGACCGATCTGCGCAGAGCTTGGTAGGCATGTGGTGCATTGCCCACCCCGCGGCCGTTCTCGTTCATGCCGATGAGGTCAGAGTTTCGCGAAGGCGTCACCCAGCCCACACGTCCTCGACATAGCGGTCGGACTCCACCAGGCCGATAAGCCAGTCGCGGGCTTCGCCCTCGTCGTCGCCGGTGCGCGCGCGGTAGATGTCGATGAAGGCCTGCCGCACCGCCGGCGCCATCTGGGCGCCGTCACCACACACGTAGACGTGAGTGTGCTTGGCGGGATCGCCGAGCAGCTCCCACACTTCGTCGGCGTCGGCGGCGATCCGGTCCTGTACGTAGCGCACACCGTCCTGCGGTGCGCGGGAGAAGGCGGGGCGCATCCGGACTACCCCTGCCGCTTCCGCGGCCTCGAACTGCTCGCGGAAGATATAGTCAACGTCGGGAATTCGGACGCCGAAGAAACACAAGGCCGGCGAATAGGGCGCCCCTTCCTGCTTGGCCGCCAAGCGATCGCCGAGGAAACCCCGGAACGGGGCGACACCTGTACCCGCGCTGACCAGGATCACATTCTTCGCCGGGTCGGCACCGGCACGGAACGCCTGGCGGGCCGGGTCGACCCGTGCCCGAATCTGCGCACCAGGTGCGGCGGCGGCCAGATGATTGGATGCCACGCCCTGAAACAGTCCATGTCCGGACCGCGCCGGCGCATCGAGCACGCTGACCACCAGCCCGACCAGCCCCGGTGTCAGGCGCGAGGACGACGCGATGGAGTAGTGGCGGGGTGTCATCGGCTCCAGCAGTTCGAGCAGCTCGGCGCCCGTCAATTCGCACGCCGGGAACTCCACCAGGCACTCAAATGGACTCAGTGGGCAGGGATCGGCCGATGCGGCCAGCTGCTCGAGACGTTCACGCTCCGGCGGGCACGGGTTGGATGCGGCCAGACGCCGCAATTGGCTCGGCGTAACCGGCTTTCGCAGCTCCACGAAGTGGGTGAGCAGTTCGCGCGCGCTCACCTCCCGATCGAGTGCGATCAACCGCCGCGAAGTGCGCCGAGGATTGATCGACAGCCGCCGTTCGGCTTCGATGCCGAGAAGCTCGAGCACCGTGGCGACCAGATCTGGCGGATTGTCCGCGAGGACTGTCAGGTGATCACCCGTCTGGTACTCAATTCCCTCGGGAAGGACAACGCGGACAAAGTGTTTTGCTCCGCCCAGGATCGCGTCGTCGCCCACCAAGGCGGTGTTGTCCAGGACGGTCATCGGTGTCACTGCGAAGCGGGCGTCGAGCGCCGCGGTGACCGGGCCGATGATGGGATGCATGTCGTAGAGCGGTTCATCGGTGTCGGTGACCGGCGCCGCGTCCGGATCGCCGAAGTGCTCGCACAGCGCTGCGTGCAACGCCACCGAGAATTCTTCGACCGTGCCGTTGAGATCCCCTGAGGTATCGGCGGAGGTCAGCGGGATCAACGGCCGGGCGCCCAGTTCGGTCAGGCGTTCATCGATGCGCTTGGGTACCGCCTGATACGTGTCGGCCCAGTTGCGATCCCCGACACCGAGTACCGAGAAGTGCGGGGCGTCGTCGAGAGCGGCGTCCGCGCCGAGTAGCCAGGCGAAAAAGGCGCGTGCGTCATCGGTCGGCTGACCGTTATAGGACGCGGCGACGATCACGATCGCATCGGTGTCCGGCAGGTTTCCGGCGAAGTCGTCCAGGGGCGCCACCGTGGCGATGCAGCCAAGGTCGGTGGCCTCTTCGGCAAGCTGCTTGGCCAGTGCGCGACACGTTCCAAGATTCGAGCCGTGCAGTACCGCCAATTTGGTGCCGGCTTTGACCGCGGAGCTGGCACCCGCCGCGCTCCGCTCTGGCATCGGGGCGGCCACGGCTGTGGCGGTGCGGCGGTCGTCAGGTGTTCGCCGGATCAGGTCGAGATGGAAGCCCGTCGGACGCCGGCTGCGCTCGCTGTCGAACTGCAGGACATAGTGTTGCGAGTCGATCAGGCGATAGCGGTGGACCACCCGGGCGATCGTCATGGTGGCCTCGTGCAGGGCGAACTGGCGGCCGATGCAGGATCGCGCTCCGGTGCCGAAGGGCTTGAACACCGCACCGGGCCTGCCGGCGGAGTGGGTGGCGTCGAACCTGTCCGGATCGAAGAGTTCGACGTTGTCACCCCATTCGGGCTGACGATGAAGCGCACCCGTGAGTACGGAAACCGCCTCGCCCCGCCTGATCGGGTAGCTATCGCCGATAGTTGTGTCCGCCAAGGCCGTTCGGTCGAAGCCGACTACCGGTGGGGACAGTCTCAGTGTTTCGTTGATCGCCTGCCGCAGATACCCGAGCTTTCCGATGTCGTCGTAGGTCGGCAGATAGTCGTCGTCTACCCCGAACACGGCATCGACTTCGGCCACTGCGCGCGACAGTACTGCCGGATGACGCAGCAGGTTGTAGAGCGCGGTGGGCATCAGCTCCGATGTGGTCAACTGGCCGGCGATGAGAAACGTCATGATCTGGTTGCGGATGTTGTCCTGACTCAGGAGTGGCGCGCCGTCGGAGTCGCTGGCGAGCATGACGTAGAGCAGGTCGCCGAGTTCGGCTGTGGCAGTCGCTCGGTGTTGCTCGATCAGCTCGTCGAAACTGCGATGCAGATGCTCCAGTTCGTGATCGAGGTCGGCGGTGCCCTCGGTCTCGGCGAGCTTGGCCAACGCCGCGGTGAAGCTCTGCGGGATGGGGGCAAGGCCCTCGTGGCTGAACGAGTCGAATCGCGCTCCGAAACCGGCAAGGCCGACGGTGTCCATCGCGAGCTTCTGCAGGTCGGTCGACGCGTCCGCCGCCCGATGCCCGACGCAGTCATCCCAGCGCTGGATCAGCTGGGTGCCGATGTCGAGCATGGCACCGTGGTAGTTGCGCAGCCCGGCATAGCTGAAGCCGGGCATCAGGACATCGTGGGCCTTCTGCCAATTCGGTTCAACGTGGTAGGCGGTGAACAGGCCGTCGCCGGCGAGTTGGCGGACTCGCTCCAAGGGGCGCATCGGGTTCTTGGCGAACCGGTTCTCGTCGCACAGTTCTTCGACCAGCGCCCGTGAGCACGCGTACAGCTTTCGCACCCCGCTGAAGTCGGCGTAGAACAGCGGCCCGTGCAGCTCGCCGAGGATGTCGATGGGCAGGGCATAGGGACGGCCGACGAGATCAGACGACGGTGGCAGCGGTCCCTGGGCGGACGGAACGTTGTCCAGTTCCGGGGGCAGCGACGCGGTGAAGTCGGCCATATCGGGCAGCCTAGGCCGCTACCGGATTCTGTTCCGGCGCAATGGCGATCATTGACCTAGGGTTCATCTGCCGCGGATCTCCCATGTTCCCGGTCGGCGAAGGTGACCACCTGTCCGCGGTCGATCGACACCCAGTCGCGGGCCTCCAGATAGGGCCGGAAGGTCTCGGCAATGCGCTGTTCGTCGGCAGGAGTCTTCGGTCGCTGCAGCTCGTACAGCTGCGGAAACTCGGTCCAGCCCACCACGGCGTCCCACAGGCGCACGGCAGCGTCGCCGGTGGGCGGATCGATGAGCACCGGCCCGAAGAGGCACTGCCCGTCGGGAAAGAACAGCGTGGGTACCCCGTAGCCGCTGGCGGCGACCACGCGTTGATGGTCGGTCAGTACTTCGTCGCTGGTTGTAGGGTCAGCGATCGCCTGGTCGGCGAGTGCGGGATCGAATCCGAGCTCTTCGAGCAACCGGCGGGCGACCGCCGTCTCGTGCGGCTTGCGGCCCTCGACGTGCAGAGCGCGGCCAGCGCGCTCGTACCAGGCATCAACGTCGGCCATCGATCGGCGACGCATCAGTGCGCCGATGCGCATCATCGACCAGCCGTAGGACCACTCGCGTTCCCAGGGATGCTTCTTGCCTTCTTGGCGGTTGATCTCCTCCAGGCTGAAGAAGCGCCAGTTCACCGTGAGGCCGGTGCGGTCGCGGACTTCCCGGATCCACCGCGACGTCTGGTACGCGTACGGGCACATGACGTCGAAGTGGAAGTCGATGAAATCCGGGCGACTGGTCACATCGTGAACCTCAGGTTGCGGGCGGCGCGGTCGCCGAGGTCGGTGTCGCCTTTCCAGGTGATGGCGCCGGAGTCGATCTGGGCCTGTGGGTCGATACGTCCGCAGGCCAGTTGGATGAAGGTCGTGGAATCGGTTGCCACTGTGACATCCGGTTTATCCAGGTGGTCAACGGCTTTGGCTCGTCCGTCCACGACGACGTGCAGCTGGCGGGTGATGGGTCCGGTGAGATCGAAGGTGATGCTCTTCCCGTCGGGTAGGCCCACCTTCTTGCCGATGATGTAGCCCAAGGAGCCGGCTACCTCGGCCAGCGCGATCTCGGCCCCGAGTCCGGTGTCATCGGTGGCGCGGCCCAGCGGCGTGGTGATGTCTCGTTCGTGCACCCAGAAGTCGAAGACCCGGATCTCCAGGAATCTCCCGTAGGTGGCGGGACCGACCGGGGTCCACGATGGCCGCATCAGATCCGCGTCGGACAACGCGGCCAGGTCGCGTCGGCGCCGGTCGTAGATCGCGCACACCAGTTCGCGGTACGCGGCACCGTCCGCGTCGGCGTCGCGCAGGAAGTCCGCGGCCTTGTCGAACGGCGGCGGGGTGTGATCGTCGTCGGGCAGCCACCCCGCCATTGCCGCCTCGATGCTGGTGACGTGGTTGATCACGTCGCGAACCGTCCAGTCCGGGCACAGTGACTGAGCGCCCCACTCGGCGTCGCTGAGATCGGTGCAGAGGGCTTCTATCGCGGCGTAGCAGTCCCGCAGGGCGGCGGAGATTCTGCCCACGCTGCCGGCTTCTGGTGTGTTCAAAGCCATTCTCCTTCACGTCCGTCACGAGCATCCGACAAGCACGAGCAGATATCAAGGAATGGCGAACGCTGGGTGTCCTCAGATCACCCACGGCGCAATGATCGTCATCGCCCCCAGGACCACCAACCCGATGACGAACGCCACGATCGTAAAGCCCATCACCTGACGGACATTGAGCTTCGCGATCGCCAGCAGTGGCAGCAGCCAGAAGGGCTGAATCATGTTCGCCACGCCCTCGCCGACAGCAACGGCCATGGATACCAGGCCGAGATAGGCCGGTGACTGCTGGCCGATCGCCAGCGCAGAGTCGACGGCGATCGGGCCCTGCACGGCCCAGTGCCCGCCGCCGGACGGCACGAACAGGCTGATGATCACCGAGCCGATGAAGGTCAGGAACGGCAACGTGTACTCCGTCGCGCCGTTGACCAGCGTCTGGGCCAGTAGCGTCTGCAGCGGCTTGGACCCCTCGGCGCCCTGGTACGCCAGCAGTCCGACCAGGCCCCCGTAGAGCGGATATTGCAGCAGCAGCGGGCCAGAGACCTTCGCGGCACCGGTGAATGCCCGGATGAAGCGAATCGGCGTGCGGTGCAGCAGGGCGGCGGTGATCGTGAACAGCATGATCATCGACGAGATGTTCAGCGCGAAACCACTGGTCACGAAATACGTGATCCCCGCCGCGAACAGCAGCACGTTGAGGATCCACTGATTCTCCAGCCATTCGGCAAATGTCTTGCCGGCCGGGATCTCAACGGCCGCTGTGTCGTCTTCGAACACCGCGGAATCGGGGGGCAGGCTTTCCGACGGCTCCATCCGCCACACCGCGAGCGCGAGCACCCCCAACACGATGAGCGCCGAGAGCCAGCTGTACGGCTGGAAAATGGTCTGGCTCAACGGCACGGTGAATCCGGCGATCTTGTGGATCACGTTGATGGGGCTGCCGGCATCGGTGTTCGCCAGCGCGATCGACGACGAGAGTCCCTGCGTCCAGACGATGAAGCCCATGAACGCCGCGGCGATCAGGTAGCCGAAATGCGAGTCGGGGAAACGTCGCGCGACCTGCCGGGCCACCAGCGCACCGGCCACCAGGCCCAGGCCCCAGTTCAATAGGGACGCAGCGGCACTGACGGTAAAGCACAGCAGCGCCCCCTGCACCTGGTTGCGCGGCACAGCCGCGACGCGGACGATCGCCCGCTTCAGCACGGGGGCTTCGGCCAGCGTGTAGCCGGTCACCAGGATCAGGGCCATCTGGAAGGCGAACGTGAAGATGTTCTGCGGCCCCCAGACCCCGGCGTACCAGGCCGTCAGCATGCCGCTGGCCGATGCGCCGCGCACCAGAGCGGCGACCGTCCCGGCGACGATCAGCGTGAGGATCACGGCGAACAGGTACGGGTCGGGCATCAGGCGCTCGACGTAACGGACACTGAGCCCGGTGAGCGATTGCATGACGCCTCGGCGTTGCGTCGGCTGCTCAGTCATCGCGCCGTCTGCCCGTAGCTCGGTCATTGCGCAGCCTCTCGTCGGAAAACCGCTCGCATTGCGGTCGCTCGTGCTGTGCCACGATAAATCCCGCCGGCGCTCGGGCCGGGGGTTTTCAGCGCATGGTGGCGTGCAGCGCGTCGGTCATCGCTTCAATGGCAGCCTCGCGCTCCAGTGGCCAGCCGTCGACCAGCCACAGGTGCATGAAGGAATCGACCATGGTGTACATCATCGCGATGGCCAGCCGCAGCTGGGCCTCGGTGGCATCGGGCATGGCATCGGCCTCGATCCACTCGGTGACGTTGTCCTCCATGGTGGCTCGATGCGCCGCGGCGAACTCCGGGTCGGCCGCCCGCGCCTGATGCAGTGCCATATAGAGCTGCGGCGCGGAGGTGTAGAAGTCGACCACCTTCTCGAAGAACGCTCTGATCGAGGGCCGTCCCGATCTGCCGCCACGCGGGGCGTCCTGCTGGGACCAGACGGTCATGCGGGTATTGCGCAGTTCGCGCAGCACGGCAGCTTTGGAGTCGAAGTGCAGATAGAACGTCGCCCGCCCGATCCCGGCCCGGCGAACGATGTCGTCGATGGTCACTGCGACATAGCCGCGGTCGGCAAACGCCTCCAACGCGGCGGCCATGATCTGGTCGCGGGTCATGGCGCGGTGCCGGTCACGCATCGTGAGTTTCGGTGCAGTGGAAGTCATTTCAGGATCACCCCCTCCAGCTGGCCGGTGGATCGCCACGCGTTCAGCATCGCGAAGAACTCGACAGGCTTGCCTCCGAAATTGGTCGACAGCATGCCGTGCGGATTCTCCCGATCACCCTCGGAACTGAGGTAACTCGGTGTGCACTCGGCGTAGAAGGCCTTGGGCTTTTCTGACGCTTCGTCCATCGCGGCCAGCCACCGGTCCTCGGCGGCTTTGGTGGCCTCGATGGTGTTCGCACCCCGCTGGACGAACGTGCTGACCAGGTAGGCGAAATGGCGGGCCCGTTCTTCGGCGGTGTGGGTGTAGTTGGGGGAGACCCCGGATTGGGTGTAGCCCAGGAAGAAGCAGTTGGGAAAGCCGTGGGTCTGCAGGCCGTGCAGTGTCCGCATGCCTTTGGCCCACTTGTCGCTCAGCCGCACGTCGTCGCGGCCGATGATCTCGAAGCCGAGCCGGCGGGTGAACTCGGTACCCACCTCGAAGCCGGTCGCGAAGACCAGCGCGTCGAGTTCGTATTCGATGCCGTCGACCACGACGGCGGTCTCGGTGAACCGATCGACACCACGCCCATCGGTGTCGACCAACGTGACATTGTCCCGGTTGAACGTATCGAGGTACCGGTCGTGGTAGCCGGGGCGCTTGCAGTTCAGCCGGTACCAGGGCTTGAGCGCTTCGGCGGTCTTGCGGTCGCGGACGGTCTCGTCGATGCGGGCGCGCAGCCGTTGCATCGCTACGTAGTCGGCGTGAAACAGGAAGTCGGCGATCTCCTCGGGGGTCATCTGCCGGCCGAGGCGCTGAGTCTCGCGGATCACGGCGGGCTCACTGAGTTCCAGGGCCTTCTGCGTCCAGCCGTCGTCGGTGAGATCGAGGTCCATCTCCACCCCGCAGGTGACCCGGGTGAAGTTCTCCATGCGTTCGCGTTGCCAACCAGGCTGCAGGCTCGCCGCCCACGCCGGGTCGGTGGGCCGATTGCCCCGCACCGAGACGGTGCTGGGGGTGCGCTGGAAGACGTAGAGCTGCTGCGCCCATTCGCCGAGGTGTGGGATGCATTGCAGCCCGGTCGAACCGGTACCGATCACGCCGACGCGCTTGTCGGCAAGTTTGGTCAGCCCACCGGATTCGTCGCCACCGGTGTAACCGAAGTCCCAGCGGCTGGTGTGGAAGGTGTGGCCGCGGAACGCGTTGATGCCCGCAATGCCGGGCAGTTTCGGGCGGGTGAGTGATCCGGGCGAGACCGCGACCAGCGTCGCGGTGAACGCGTCGCCGCGATCGGTGCTGATCTGCCACCGTTTGGCGGCGTCGTCCCAGTGCAGCCCGGTGACCGTGGTGCCCAGCAACGCGTTGTCGTAGAGGCGGTAGTGCTTGGCGATGTTCTGCAGGTGCTCGCGGATCTCCGGGCCGTGCGCATAACGCTCGGTGGGCACGTAATTCAGCTCTTCGAGCAGTGGCAGATAGATGTAGGACTCGACATCGCACTGCACGCCGGGGTAGCGGTTCCAGTACCAGGTGCCGCCGAAGTCGCCGGCGGTGTCGATCATCCTGATGTCGTCGATACCGGACTCCTGGAGCCGCGCGGCGGCGATCAGGCTGCCCAGGCCGGCGCCGATGATCGCCACCTGGACGTGGTCGTGCACCGGGTCGCGCTCGACGCGTTCGGTCCACGGGTCGTCGGCGTAGTGCGAGAAATCGGCGGTGACCTCGATGAACTGGCCCACGGCGTCGGGACGCAGCCGTTTGTCGCGTTCGAGTGCGTACTTCGCCCGGACCCATTCGGGGTCGTACTCCGCTGGCTGCGGTCCCAGGGAGCTGGCCGTGGGGGGCATCGCCTCGTGCTCCTTGCGTCATCGAGATCTCACTGGACATAATGTCCAGTGAATAGACTAGGCGATAGCTGGCCAGACGCAACGTATATTCCTTGGGCTCAATTCGGCGGCCGTCAGCGCCGAGCTGGGAGAGCGGCGGCGATGTCCTCGAGGGCCCGGGCCGCGTCGTCGAACGGCCAGCGCATGAACTCGTGGATCATCCCGTCGTAGCGATTGATGGTGGTGGGGACACCCGCTTGTTGGAGTCGGGCGCCGTACTGTTCGCCCTCGTCGCGCAGGGCGTCGAATTCGGCGGTGACGATGAACGCCGGAGGAAGCTGCTCGAGGCTGGGGGCCAGCAGCGGCGAGACGTGAGCATCGAGCTTTTCGTGATCGCCGTTGAGGTAGTGGTTCATGAACCACTGCTGGGTCGCTCGACTGATGTTCCCGTACCGTCCCGCGAATTCTTGGATGGAAACATTCGATCGCCGAAAATCCAAGTCCGGGTAGATCAATACCTGGTGTGTGATGGCCGGGGCACCGGCGTCGCGAGCCATCAGCGCGACCACAGCTGCGAGATTTCCGCCGGCACTGTCACCGGCGACAGCGATGTTTGTGCCGTTGGCGCCGATTTCGCCCGCGTGCCGGCCCACCCACTGCGTGGCGGCGAAGCCGGCGTTGATCGCTGCCGGGTACTTGTGCTCGGGGGCCAGGGGATAGTCGACCGAGACGACGACGCGGCCGGTGCGGTTCGCCAGCGCCCGGGCCAGCCCGTCGTGGGTGTCGAGGTCGCCGAGCACAAAGCCGCCGCCGTGGAAGAAGACGATCGCCGAACGCCGTTCCTCTGGTTGCGGGTGGTAGATCCGAACCGGCAAATCGCCGGCTTGCGTGGAGATGATGTGGTCGCAAACGCTTGCGACGGCTTCCCCGGTGCCCAGGCTTTCGGTCATCAGACGCATGGCCTGCCGGACCTGCTCCGGGGCGAACGTGTGCAGGTCGGCAAAGTTACTGCCGGCCAGGCGTTCCAAATGGGCTTGGACCTGCGGATGTAGTGGCATGGCGCTGGGTGTCCTTTCTTAAGCGGCGCTTCGTCGCTAGTCTCTGACTTGAACCACGCTTCAAGTCAAGGGGATGGTGATGCTGGACATTGCTGAGGTGGCGAGTCGATCCGGTCTGGCGTCATCGGCGCTGCGGTTCTACGAGCGGCGCGGGCTGATCAGCTCCGGTGAACGCAACGGCCTGCGCCGCACCTACGAGCCGGCGGTGCTTGACCGGCTCGCCTTGATCGGCTGTGCCAAAGCGGCCGGATTCACGCTTGCTCAGATCGAGCGCTTTCTGCGGGCCACGCCCAGTGACACCGAACTACGTGCACGAATGGCTGAGAAGGCTCGCCAAGTCGACGACGAAATCGCCCGCCTCACCCGCATGCGCGACAGCCTCACTCACGCGGTGACCTGCACCCATACCCCACTGGTCGAGTGCCCGGAGTTCAAGGCGCGCATCAGCGAGTCCTAGCAGCTCGTCGGTTGTAGGGACCGTTTGATGTGCTACTACTGCCTAGCATCCTGGATGAGAGGTTCCGCCCATGGCCGGTCTTTATCACGCCGCTGTCGTCTTCCTGATCGTCTTGACGATCGTCACCTTCGCCAGCAGCTTCTGGTTCACCAACCCCTATGGCCGCTTCGCCAGTCCGGACGACCGCTTCACGCTGCCGGGAAAGATCAGCTGGCTGACGTTCGAATGCCCCCAATGGTGGGCTTTTACCGTGACGTTCTGGCTGGTGGCGCACTCGCATGGGGCACCGGCGATCGTGTTGTACGCACTGTGGCAGTGCCACTATCTCTACCGCGGGTTGATCTATCCGCTGAGCCGCAAGGGCGATGACAAACGTTTCCCGATCTCCGGTATCGCCTTCGGCTTCGTCTTCAACGCCGTCAACGGATTCGCCAACGGTTACGCCGTGGCCCTGGCTCCGCACTTGCAGCAGGAGCGTTGGTTTGTCGACCCCCGCTTCATCCTGGGCCTCGCCGTGGCGGTGGTCGGGTGGGGGATCAACTTCCAAGCGGACCGCATCCTGATCGGCCTGCGCGCGGACGGCAGCAGCGGGTACAGCATTCCCTACGGCGGGGTATACCGCTGGGTGTCTTCGGGCAACTACTTCGGTGAGCTCGTCCTGTGGGCGGGCTGGGCGATCATGGCCTGGACTCTTCCGGGCCTGATCTTCCTGCTCTTCTCCATCGCCAACCTGGGGCCCAGGGCGATGGCCACCCACAAGTGGTATCAGCAGAAATTCCCCAACTACCCGCCCAACCGTAAGGCGATCATTCCCGGCGTACTGTAGGTGTCCGCCTCAGATATAGAGGCGGACAGCGGAAATCGCGCCCCGGTCCGCGCCCGCTGTGGAGAACTCGAACAACCCCACCCCGCGGCGGCCGTCCAGGTGCACCGTCGCAGTGACGGTGTGCCCTGCGGCCAAGAGCTTTTCGACGGCCAGGTGCCGCGCCGTTGCGACGAACTCGGCGACCGAGGTCTCCGAAACACCGTCCGGACTCAGCGTGGCATGGGGAGTCAGCTGCGCCGAAACCGCCGCCGCATCACCGTGCGCCAGCGCCGCGACAAGGTCTTCGACCCGACGCTTACCGCGCTTTCCCACCCCGGAAAGGCCGCGCAGGAATCCAGCGCAGCCAGAAAGGCCTTGGTGCCGAATCAGCTGCGGGCCCAGGATCACCGACGCCAGCAGGCCACGGCCACCGGAGGTAAGGAGCTGCCCGACCATCTTCTGCAGCTCCCAGTGCGCGAACAACCGCTGGATCTTCAGCGAGCTGTCCGGCCCCTGCGAGACCAGGTCATAGCGCAGGTGCATCGGGATATGCATGGTGACACCCGTCGACATCGTGGTGTGCACCGTCAGGTCTCGGAGCACCGACATGCCGGCGACCACGTCGTTCTGCACCTCAAATGCGATCGTGTTAGGCGCGATGAAGGTGTCGAAGAAACGTCCGATGGCGGCCGTGCCGACATGGGGCCTCGAACCGACCGGATCATTCACCTGGCCGTCGGCGGTGAAAATTCCGACCCACGCCGACTTATCGTGCACCGCAACAGCTTTCGGGGACCGCTCTACGGCGTCGAGCAGTGCACTGGCACTGTGCGAAGAACGCTGGTCCGACATCGGAATTCCTCTCGTTTCGAAGACCGCTGAGAATTAACGCCGCTCAGTCACGCATCCGCAGCACGACCTTGCCGGCCGCGGTGCGATTCTCCAGTGCCGCCAACGCATCAGCGGCCCGGTCGAGGCCGAACACATCCGGTTGCGGCGCGGCCACCTTCCCGGAGGCCAGCAACGGCTCCAACGTCTCCCATTGGCGCTCCAGCTCACCCGGATGCGACATCACCCACGCGCCCCAACCGACGCCCACCACGTCGATGTTGTTGAGCAGCAGCCGGTTCACCTTGACAGTCGGAATGTCGCCACCGGTGAAGCCCACCACTAACAGCTTTCCGCCGGGGGCCAGCGAGCGCAGCGAGTCGGTGACACGGTCACCGCCCACCGGGTCGAGCACCAGGTCCACGCCGCGCCCGCCGGTCAGCTCGGCCACCGCCTCTCGGAACCCGTCGGCGAGCACGGTGTCGGTAGCGCCCGCAGCCCGGGCCACCTCGGCTTTAGCCTCCGTGGAGACCACCGCGATCACCCGGGAGGCCCCCAGCGGTGCGGCCAGCCGCAGCGTGGAGGTGCCGATCCCGCCGGCGGCGCCGTGCACCAGCACGGTGGCGCCTTCGGCCAGCCGGCCGCGGGTGGTCAGCGCGAAGAGCACCGTCAGGTCGTTGAACAGCAGCCCGGCACCGGCCTCGAACGACACCGTGTCCGGCAGCTTGAACACCTGCGCGGCGGGCACCGCGATCACCTGCGCCATGCCGCCGTTGAGCATGGTCAATACCGCCACGCGGTCGCCGGGGCGCACATGCGCGTCGGCCGGGGCGCTGCGCACCACGCCGGCAGCCTCGCCGCCTGGCACGAACGGCGGCTCCGGCTTGTGCTGATAGAGCCCGCGGGACTGCAACACATCGGGAAACGCCACTCCGGCGGCGTGGATGTCGATGACCACCAGGCCGGCACCGGCCGGTTCGTCTAGGTCGACTACCTGGGCAGCTGCCGGTCCGTCGAGTCGGGAAATCTGTACCGCGCGCATGGGCGAACCCTTCGTCAGAAGTGCTTTTCCGAAAACCTAGTCCACGCAGGCGTATGCTCGCGATGCGGCAGCGTTGCCGCATTTCCGATGAGGTGGCGATGAGTGCTCAACGGTCCGGTCGGCGGCGAAGTGCCGGCATGTTCCCGGTGGAGTTGCCGCCGGCCCGCACCATGGCGGTCCGGGCAGCCGACGGAACCAAGCTGCACACCCAGGTCTTCGGGCCGGCCGACGGGTATCCGATCGTGCTGGCGCACGGCATCACCTGCGCCATCCGGGTGTGGGGACCTCAGATTGCCGACCTGAGCGCCGATCACCGGGTGATCGCCTACGACCACCGCGGCCACGGACGAAGCGGGGTGCCCAAGCGCGGCGGATACAGCCTGACGCACCTGGCATCCGATCTCGATGCGGTGCTGGAGGCCACCCTGGCGCCGGGAGAGCGTGCCGTCATCGCCGGACACTCGATGGGCGGTATGGCGATCAGCGCCTGGTCAGACCGCTACCGGCACCGCGTGCAGCAGCGTGCCGATGCGGTAGCGCTGATCAATACCACCCTCGGCAACCTGCTGGCCGAAGTCGAACTGTTCCAGGTGCCACCGCCACTGCAGCGGGCCCGGGTGCAGGCAGCCCGTCGCGGGTTGCTGGCCTTTGGCAACGTGCCGATCGTCGGCCCGGCGAACCTGGCGGCTCGGCGATTCGTACACATGCTTGCCGTCGGCGGCGAGGCCGATCCGTGGGTCACCTCGTTGATCTGCGACCTGTTCGCCAAGACGCCGGCCGCAAGCCGCGGCCACTGGGTGCGGGCGCTCGTCGACGCGCTCGGTCCGGCGTCCTTCATCAACCTCGACGGTCTGACCGTGCCCACCCTGGTCATCGGCAGCACCCGCGACCGATTGTTGCCGCTGGCGGCTTCGCAGCGAATCGCTGACGCCGCACCCAATCTCGCCCGATTCGTCGAGGTCAGCGGGGGCCACTGCTCGATCCTGGAGCACCCTGTCGCGGTCAACCGTGAGCTTCGCGACCTGGTGGACCTGGCCACCGGATCCACCGGCGGCTTGGCCGTCGGGTCCGAAATCAGTTCATAGGGCTTCGGAGCCGCGTTGAGAGTTCTCACGGCCCTCAGCGGGCTGACCGGTGTCGTCGATCAGGCACGCGAGCTGCGCGACGCCGGCGTCGGCGGGGTCTTCACCTTCGAAGGTCCGCACGATGTGTTCGCACCGTTGACGTTGGCCGCCGGTGTGGGCGGCCTGGACCTGATGACCAACGTCGCGATCGCCTTCCCACGCAATCCGATCCATTTGGCGCACCAGGCCAACGATCATCAGCTGCTCAGTGGCGGGCGATTCGTCCTGGGGCTGGGTACCCAAGTGCGTGCGCAGATCGAGAAGCGCTTCGGTGCGGACTTCGACCACCCGGTGGACCGCATGGTCGAGCTGGTCGCGGCGCTGCGGGCGATCTTCGAAGCCTGGAACACCGGCGCCCGCTTGGACTTTCGGGGTGACTACTATCGGCACACGCTGATGACGCCGACGTTCAGCCCCGGACCGAACCCGTACGGCCCGCCACCGATCTACGTCGGCGCGCTGGGACCACGGCTGACCCGTGCGGCCGCGACGCACGCCGACGGCCTGCTGGTGATGCCGTTCTCCACCAAGCGATTCCTGCATGAGAGCACCATGTCCGCGGTGCGCGCAGGGCTTGCCCAATCCGGACGTCGCGCCGAGGATTTTGCGGTCGTGCCGGAAATCATCGTGGCCACCGGCGCCACCGACGCCGAGCGGGAAGCCGCCGAAGCCGCTACCCGGATGTTGCTCGGCTTCTACGCATCGACTCCGGCGTATGCGCCGGTGCTGGCCGCGCACGGCTGGCAGGATCTGCAGCCCGAGCTCAACGCGCTGTCCAAGCAGGGCCACTGGGCGCAGATGGGTGCACGGATCACCGACGAGATCCTGCACACCATCGCCGCATGCGGTACTCCGGCGCAGGTGGCCGCGCGAATCCGCGACCGGGTCGACGGAATCGCCGACACCGTCTGCGTTTACCAGGCTTCGCCCATCGCCCCGGCGGCCGTCGGGGCGATCGTCAGCGAGCTGGGCTGACGAGACAACCCGCTTAGCGCTGAGCGCTAGGGCGCCATGGTGATCCAGTCGGGGAATCCCGTCGGGTCATGCCGGCCCAGCACACCGTGCTCGTAGAGTCCCCAACCCTCGACCGGGGCGGCGTCGCCGTCGCGGCACACCGCGCGCCCCACGTGGTCGATCATCCCGAAGCTGGTGCGCCCCAGGATGCCCGGATCGGTCATGTCATAGGTCAGGCGCTCGGTGAACTTCTCACCCTTCCACTCGCCGTGCAGCCAGTCGATGTCGCCGCCGTAGCCGCCGCCGACGTGAATGGGCACCGGCAGTTTGGATTCCACCTCGAACACCACTGGAGTGCCATCCGGGCGCGTGGCCTCGATGGTGGCCCCGGTGGCGATGCGGGTGCCGGCGCGGTAGCGCGTGGAGATCCGTGGCCACCCCAACTGTTCGACACGGCCATCGCGCCAGACCCGGCTGCAGTCGTTGAGTGAACGGAAACCGTTGGGCTCCTCCTGGATGATCATCACCACCGCGAAGTCCTGGAACGCCATTGGCAGATACAGCCACCACATGCCATCGAACGGCGGGTCGGCGGGCCGGCCCGCCGGTTCGCGTTCACCGACCGGGCGAATTCCCCAGGAGCGGTCGCGTGAGCCGATCCAGATCGCGGGGTCGACGGCGATCTCCTCGCCATCGATCACGATCTGCCCACTCCACGAGCCCAATTGAGCGAAGCGCTGCGCGTCCAGGGTCACCCGGTTGCCGGTCCGCAGGATGTGCCGCTGCTCCTGCACCGGGTCGAACAGCCCCTCCCAGCGCAGATCCAGCGCGATGCCCTCGGTCTCCTCCATCACCACCCGCAGAGAGCGCAGCGGATCGGTGACCTCGATGCGGTAAGCGCCGATCCGCTGATTGAGCCGATCTTGGTCGATGGCGTCGGACAGGTGCACCGCGGTCTGGGTGTCGCCGCGGCGTAGGAGCACGTAGGCGTCCTTGACACCGAGGTTGGGGTAGTAGCCGCACCCGGTGATCAAAAAGATGTCCCCGGTGCGGTCGTGGGCGTTGAGATAGCACCGGTCGTAGAAGTTGCGATCCGAGGAGCCCGGCCAGGCGAGCGGCTGTGGCAATTGGTGGATCGGGAATTCGTCGAGTGGCCCCAGCATCAGCTCTGTTCTCCGATCAACTTCTTGAGCAATCCGGCGTGATAGAACAACGATTCGGGATTCTCGGGCTTTTCCATCTCCCCGAAGTGCACCCGACGGGCCCCGGTGCGCATGAACACGATCGCCCACATCACGCCGGCATAGACGTAGAACCAGTGCAGGTCACCGAGTTCGACGCCGGTGAGCTTCTGGTAGGTGGCCCGCACGTCCTCTCCGCGTAGCACCTGCGGGAGCCCGGGGAGTCCAGCCAGTCCAGCGAGTTCCTCGAAAACCAAGTGCGCGAAGATAATCCACGACACATCGAGCTCGCGCGGCCCCAGGGTCACCATCTCCCAGTCCAGCACGGCAACGGGCTGGAAGTCGCGGTAGAGCACGTTGCCGACCCGCGAGTCGCCCCAGCACAACACCGTCTCGCCGGCGGCCGCGCCGTCCGGCCAGTTCTCCTCCAGCCAGCCCAGGGCGCGGTCCAACAGCGGCGAACATCCCATGTCGGGCACCGCGAATTCGTACCACTGCCGCACTCCCTCGAAGTGTCGGTGCAGCGCGGTAGCCCCATCCGGCCCATCGTCGAGGAACGCGAAGGTCTGTTCGGCATTCGGAATGGCGTGCAGCTTGGCGAGCACTTCGACGGTGGAGTCCTGCAGGGTCCGCTGCTGCTCGGCTGTCGCGTCAGAGAACCAGTTGCTGCCGAAGGTATAGGGCATGACGTCGGGAGGCACCTCGCCGTCGATGCGGTCCATCAGGAAGAACGGTCGGCCCAGCACGTCTCCGGTCGGTTCGAGCCAGCGGACCTTCGGCACTGGGACATCGGTGAGTTCACCCACCAGTCGCATCACCTCGAACTGGTGATCCAGCCGGTAGGTCGGAAACACCGGGACGTCTTCGGCGGCCGGTCCCACACGCATCACCCAGCGCTGCTCAATCGGGGCGCCGTCGGCCGTCCAGCGGCCGGTGAGCATGATGGTCTCCGACGACATGCCGTTGGTGTCGACGCCGCTTTCCACGGTGATCTCCGGCGTGGCCGCGCCGGGCAACTGGGTGGCAAGCCAGCGAGACATTACCGTGGGCAGTGTGGTGACATCGCGGCTAGAACGTTGGATCCGGCCGACGTCCTTTTCCACAGTCGGTTGGTCGACCACGGTTGTATCCTCCGTCAAGGTAATTACGATACGACAGGTAGCGTTATGAAAGCAGAACGTTCGGCCGTTGACAAGGGGTCCGGCGCCGGACGCCCTCGTGATCCCCGCATCGACGGTGCCATATTGCAGGCCGCCGCGGAACTGGTTGTCGAAGTCGGATATTCGAATCTGAGCCTGGCGGCCGTCGCCGAGCGCGCCGGCACCACCAAGACCGCGTTGTACCGCCGGTGGCCCAGCAAGGCCGAACTGGTGCACGAGGCCGCGTTCTCGGTGCCCCCGAGCGCGGTGACTGCGCCGCCGGGCGACGTGTCCGGCGACCTCAAGGCGATGATGGCCGGCGCGCGCGACGCGTTCACCAACCCTGTGGTGCGGGCGGCGCTGCCCGGCTTGATCGGCGACATGGCGACCAACGCCGAGCTGACCGCGCGGATCCTGGACCGCTTTCAGGGCCTGTTCGAGGTGATGCGCCACTGGGTGGCCGATTCGGTGAGCCGCGGCGATGCACGAGCCGATGTGGACCCCGACCGGCTCGTCGAGATTATCGGCGGTGCGACGTTGCTGGCGATGATGCTTCGTCCCGACGACGACCTCGACGACGACTGGGTGCAACGGATCGCGGACATCATCGCCCACGGCGTGATGGCATAGACCCATGGCTCAGCCGATCGGGCCCAGCGGGCCGCAGCCCTTCCCGCAAGACTGGGCGTCGCTGCTGGTGTTGGTGCCGCATCCCGACGACCCCGAGTACGGCATCGCCGCCGCGGTGGCCAAATGGACTGCCGCCGGCAAGACCGTCCGCTATGCGTTGGCCAGCAGCGGGGAAGCAGGCATCGCCGGCATGGAGCCGGCGCAGGCCGGGCCGCTGCGCGAGGATGAGCAACGGCGGGCGGCGGCCATCGTGGGGGTTCCTGACGTCGACTTCTGGGGCTTCCCGGACAGCAACATCCGCAATACGCCGGAGTTGCGCGCCAAGATCGCCTCGGTGATCGGTGAGGTGCGCCCCGACGTGGTGGTGACGATCTACGGCGGTGCGGAGTTCGGGCCGGGGGCGCCCAACCAGCGCGACCACATCGAATTCGCCGCCGCGGTCACCGACGCCTGGGACAGTTGCGAGGACCCGCCGCGCTGGCTGTTCCAAGGGGGCCCGGGACCCACCCACGTCGAGGATGTGGGTAACTACCTCGACATCGCGGTGGACTCCCTGGCCGCCCACGAGGTCTACCTATCGGTCCTCGACCCCGCCACGCCGGTAGCCGAGCAGGCACGCCGGGTGGTCGACATGACGACCTCGGCGCAACCCGGTCGCCGGCTGGCCGGGTTCTTGCTGCAGCGGAGCTCCGTCGCATGACCGGCACCAGGACGGTGCTGCGTATCGGCGTGCTCGGAGCAGC
The DNA here is from genome assembly GCF_900604305.1 of Mycobacterium sp. P7213. Classification (NCBI taxonomy): domain Bacteria; kingdom Bacillati; phylum Actinomycetota; class Actinomycetes; order Mycobacteriales; family Mycobacteriaceae; genus Mycobacterium; species Mycobacterium sp. P7213. The sequence continues at coordinate 40,185 of NZ_UWOA01000007.1, read as the reverse complement.
GCGGATCACCCCGGACGCACTGCTCAAACCGGCCGCCGCCAACCCTGAGGTCGTGGTGAGCGCAGTGGCCGCGCGCGACATCGGCCGGGCTCGGGCGTTCGCCGCGAAACACGGCATCGCCCGGGTGCATGACAGCTACAACGCACTGATCGCCGACCCCGAGGTCGACGCCATCTACAACCCGTTGCCGAACCACCTGCACGGCAGGTGGACACGCGCCGCACTGGACGCCGGCAAGCATGTGCTGTGCGAGAAGCCGTTCACCGCCAATGCCGAGGAAGCCCGCGAGGTGGCCGCGGCGGCCGCGGGCTCTGATCGGGTGGTCATGGAGGCCTTCCACTACCGCTACCACCCGATGACCGCGCGCATCGAAGAGATCATCGACTCGGGGGAGTTGGGCGAGCTGCGGCAGGTCGACACCGCGCTGAGCTTTCCGCTGCCCCGGTTCTCCGACATCCGCTATCACTACGCGCTGGCCGGCGGGGCGTTGATGGACGCGGGCTGTTATGCGGTGCACATGGCCCGCACCTTCGGCGGAGCTACCCCGGAAGTCGTTTCCGCGCAGGCGAAGTTGCGCGACCCGCTTGTCGACCGGGCCATGACGGCACAGCTGCGGTTTCCGGCCGGGCACACCGGCACCATCCGCTGCTCGCTGTGGTCATCGAACCTGCTGCAGATCAGCGCCCGGGTGATCGGCGAGCACGGCGAGCTGCGAGCGCTCAACCCGCTGATGCCGCAGTACTTCCACCGCTTGCGGGTCAGCTCGCCAAAGGGCAGGCGCGTCGAGCGATTCACCCACCGGGCGTCCTACGCCTACCAGCTCGACGCGTTCGCCGACGCGGTGTTGCGCGGCGTGCCGGTGCGCACCACTCCCGAGGACGCGATCGAGAACATGACCGTCATCGACGCGATCTATCAGGCTTCCGGTCTTCCGCTGCGAGAGCCGGGCTAAGCGCTGCTCGGGCCGTTCAGTCAGGCTTTGTGGCCCGGTTCGAGATCGTTGACGTCGGAAAGCGTCAGCAGGTCATCGTCGCTCTGGGCGGCATATCCGGCCACCGGGTCCAGCAGGTAGCCCATGTGGTCGCCGAGGTCGATCCGGCGCAGCGTCTTGCCGACGAACCAGGCCGGCGCATGGTCGAGGATTGGCATTCCCGCGGGACCGCTGTGCCAGGCGCAGCGCTCGAACTTGTCGATGTCGTCGCCGGTCTGACCGCCGAACAGCCGGGCCAGCTCGATGTCGCGGCGTGCCAGGACGTGAACGGCCAAGTGCTCGGACTCGGCAGCCACCTCGAAGGTGTGGTTGCGCTTGGACATGCCGACCAGAAATCGCGGCGGCTCGATGCTGGCCTGGGTGGCGAACCCGACCAGACACCCCGAGGCGCGCTGATCGGTCGCCGTGGTCACCACGAACATCGTGTAGTCCAGCATGGCGACCAGCTGCTGGAATGACTCGTCTGGCATCTCTCCATGTGTACCCCCTGCACGGCGGGCATGTTGCGCTTACTGCGCGAATTGGGTTGCGGCGTCCACCAGGTCGAGCAGCGGCTGCGGCAGCACCCCTAGCAGCACGGTGATCGCGGCACACAGCGCGATGGCTGCCTTGCTCCACACGCTGGGCAGCACCAGTTGCGGTGGGTCGGCGGGGGAGTCGGTGAAGAACATCAACACGATCACCCGGACGTAGAAGTAGGCGGCGACACCGCTGGCGATCACGCCGACCACCACCAGTGGTGCCGCACCGCCCTCGGCAGCGGCCTTGAACACCGCGAACTTGCTGATGAAACCACTGGTCAGCGGGATGCCGGCGAACGCCAGCAGGAACATCGAAAACAGTAGGCCCACAACGGGGTAGCGCCGGCCCAAACCGGCCCACCGAGACATGTCGAGCTCTTCCTCGCCGCTGGAGCCGCGGATCAGGTTCACCACCGCGAAGGCACCCACCGTGGAGAAGCTGTAGGCGACCAGATAGAACAGCGTGGCGGAGATGCCGGCCGGGATCGCCGACAGCACACCGGTCAGCACAAAGCCCGCGTGGGCGACCGAGGAGTAGGCCAGCATCCGCTTGACCTCGGTCTGGGTGATCGCCGCGATGGTAGCGACCACCATGGTCAGCACCGCGATCAGCCACAGCAGCGGCCGCCAGTGGTCATGCAGCGCAGGCAGTGCGACGTAGAGGATCCGCAGCATCGCCCCGAACGCGGCGACCTTGGTGGCCGCCGCCATGAAGCCGGTGATCGGCGTCGGCGCCCCGACGTAGACGTCGGGAACCCACGAATGGAATGGCACCGCGCCGACTTTGAAGAACAAGCCCACCAGCAGCAGCCCAGCCCCGATCAGCGCCAGCGGGTCGCTGCTGTGGGCGAACAACTGCTCACCGATGTCCGGCAGCGTCAGCACCCCGGTGGCGCCGTAGAGCAGCGCGGCGCCGAACAGGAACAGCGCCGAAGAGAAGGCGCCCAGCAGAAAGTACTTCAGCGCCGCTTCCTGCGAGAGCAGACGGCGGTAGCGGGCCAGCCCGCACAGCAGGTAGAGGGGCAGTGAGAGCACTTCCAGCGCCACGAACATGGTGACCAGGTCGTTGGCGGCGGTGAACACCATCATGCCGCCGGCGGCAAGCACGGTCAGCGGGAATACCTCGGTCTGAGCCACCCCGGCTCGCGCCGCGTCGAGTTCGGCGACGCTGTCCGGCACTGCCGACGCCTGCGGAGTGAACGCGTCCAGGCCCGCACGTGCCGGGGCTGCGGGGGCTGTCGCCGCTCCCGGACCTTCGGGAACTCCGGCACCGATGTTGCGCTCGGAGATAAACAGCACGGCCATGATCCCGACCAGCACGATGGTGCCCTGCAGCACCAGTGCGGGCGCGTCGACGGCCAGCGCGCCCAGGACCGCGATGCGGCCACCGGTCGGCAGATCACGGCCCACCACGACGATCGCGGCGAACGTCGCGACTAAACCGCCGACAGCGAGCAGGACCTGCATTACGTAGCGCGCTCGGCGCGCAATGAACGCCTCGAAGAGCACACCCGTCACCGCAGTGCCGAAAACGATCAGCAGGGGCAGGACAAGGCTGTATTCGACGGATGGGATAGGCATGCCCGCCATGGTCAGTGCGCCCCCTCAGCGGTCAGTGGTGCCGGATCGGTCTCACCGATCGTGGTCAAGGTGTGCGCGACACCCGGATTGATGATGTCCAGCGCGGGTTTGGGGTAGAAGCCGAGGAACAGCAGCAGCGCGATCAACGGCGTGACGACCAGCAACTCCCGCGGCACCAGATCGCGGATGCGCTCATTGCCCGCCGTGACCGGGCCGGTCATCACCCGCTGATACAGCCACAACATGTAGATCGAGGACAACACCAGCGCCGTGGAGCCGACCGCCGCCGCCACCCAGTACCGGTTGAACGTGCCGACCAAGACCAGGAACTCGCTGATGAACGGGGCCAGACCGGGCAGCGACAGGGTGGCCATCGCGGCGACCATGAAGGTGCCGGCCATCACCGGCGCCACCTTCTGCACGCCGCCGTAGTCCGAAATCGCCCGGGCACCGTCGCGCCGGGACACCAGGAACCCGGCGATCAGGAACAGTGCCGCCGTCGACAAGCCGTGGTTGAGCATGTACAACGTCGAACCGCTCTGCCCCTGGCTGGTCATGACGAAGATGCCCAAGATGATGAAGCCGAAGTGCGAGATCGAGGTGTAGGCGATCAAGCGCATCATGTCGCGCTGGCCGATCGCCACCATGGCCCCGTAGACCACGCCGATGACCGCCAGCACGATGATGACCGGACGGAAATATGTTGAGGCGTCGGGGAAGAGCTGCAGGCAGTACCGCAACATCCCGAAGGTCCCCACCTTGTCCATCACCGCCATCATCAGCACGGCAGTGGCCGGGGTGGATTCCACGGCGGCATCGGGCAGCCACCGGTGCAGTGGCCACAGCGGGGCTTTGACCGCGAAGGCGAACATGAAGCCGGCGAAGAGCAGCTTGAGTACACCCGGATCCACCGTCGTGGTCGCCGGGGAGAAGATCGAGACCAGTTCACGGAAGTCGAAGGTGCCGCCGGAGGCGCCGTCGCCGGAACTCACCACGTACACCCCGATCACCGCGGCCAGCATGATCAGACCGCCGAACAGGTTGTACAGCAGGAACTTCAGGGCCGCTTGGGAACGCTTGGCGCCATTCCCGAAACCGCCGATCATGAAGTACATCGGGATGAGCATCGCTTCGAAGAACACGTAGAACAGCAGCACATCCAGCGAGACCAGCGAGATCAACACCATCGCCTCGACGGTCAGGGTCAGCGCGGCGAACGCGTGCGGGCCGCGGGCTGACGAGCGCAAGCGCAGCGCAGCCGGGCGCTGGGAGTCGTTGGCATCGGCACCGTTCTGATCGGCCCGTTCGCCGTCGTTCCAGCCGGCCAACATCAGCAACGGCACCAGTCCGGCGGTCAACAACGCCAGGATCACCGCGATACCGTCCACTCCGAGCGTGTAGCTCGCGCCGAATGCCGGTATCCAGGAGTGCGACTCGACGAACTGGTAGGGGGCTGCCACCGGGGTCGTGTCGAAGCCGACGGTGACCACGATCGCGATCGCCAGCGTCGCCAGGCTCACCAGCAGGGCGGTCCACTTCGCCAGTGCTGCCGCTCGGGCCGGCAACACGATGACCAATCCGGCGCCGACCAGCGGTACCAACCACAGCAGGCTCAGCCAGGGCACGTTGTTGTTCACAGCTGCACCGCCAGCACGAGTGCGACGACCAGGACCGTACCGGCCAGCATGGTCAGCGCGTAGGAGCGCACGAAACCGGTCTGCAGGCGCCGCACCAGGTATGACGCGATCGCAACCAGGCCGGCTGTCATGTTGACCGAGCCATCAACCACCCGGTCGTCGACGCCGACCAGGCCTTGTGCCAGTCGGTTACCCGGACGCATGAGCACCTCCTCGTTGAAGGCATCGCCGTAGAGATACTTGCGGGCCGCCACCGTCAGCGCCGACACGTCGGTGGGCGCGGTGATCGGTATCGGCTTGCGGCCGTACATGTTGAAGGCCACGGCGACACCGAGTAGGACAACTCCGAGGGTGATCGCGCCGGTGAGCCAGGCCGGGATGGCGTGCGCGTGCTCGGCAACCGGCGCTACCCGGGTGACCACCGGCTCCAGCCAGTGCTCCAGGCGCCCGCCGATGGCCAGCGCGGCGCCGGCGAACACAGCGCCCAGAGCCAGCACGATCATCGGCCAGGTCATCACCCGCGGGGATTCGTGCGGGTGCTGCAGCACGCGGTCCGCACTCACCTCGCTCTCATCGGCGGCCCAGCGGCGCTCGCCACCGAACGTCATCAGCATCACCCGGGTCATGTAGAAGGCGGTGATGCCGGCGCCCAGGATGGTGACCGCCCCCAGCACCCAGCCGCGGGTGCCGCCGGATGCCAACGCGGCCTCGATGATGGCGTCCTTGGACCAGTAGCCGGCGAACGGCGGCACCCCGATGATCGCGAGATAACACAGTCCGAACGTCGCGAACGTCACCGGCATGAAGCTGCGCAGGGCGCCGTAGCGGCGCATGTCCTGTTCGTCGTTCATCCCGTGCATCACCGACCCCGAGCCCAGGAACAGCCCGGCCTTGAAGAAGCCGTGGGTAAGCAGGTGCATGATCGCCACCGCATAGCCGGCCGGGCCCAGGCCGGCGGCCAGCACCATGTAGCCGATCTGGCTGACCGTGGAGGCGGCCAGTGCCCGCTTGATGTCGTCGTTGGCGCAGCCGATGATCGCGCCGAACAGCAGCGTGAGGGCACCGACCACGACCACCGCCAGTCGGGCGTCGGGGGACAGATCGAACACCGGTCCGGACCGCACGATCAGGTAGACACCGGCGGTCACCATGGTGGCGGCGTGGATCAGGGCCGACACCGGGGTCGGGCCTTCCATGGCGTCGAACAACCAGGCCTGCAGCGGGACCTGCGCGGATTTGGCGCAGGCACCCACTAATAGCAGCAGGCCGATCGCGGTGGTCAGGCCGCTGGGGCCGGCGTCGCCGACCGCGCCGAACAGCCCGTCGTAGGACAGCGTGCCGAATCCGGCGAACATCACGAACATGGCCAGCGACAATCCGATGTCGCCGACCCGGTTGGACACGAACGCCTTCTTGCCGGCCGCGGCCGCCACCGGCTTGGCGTACCAGAAGCCGATCAGCAGGTAGGACGCCAGGCCGACGCCTTCCCAGCCGACGTAGAGGCCCAGGTAGTTGTCGGCCACGACCAGCAACAGCATCGCCGCGACGAACAGGTTGAGGTAGGCGAAAAACCGTCGCCGGTCCGGGTCGTGCTTCATGTAGCCGGTTGAGTAGATGTGGATCAGTGCGCCGACGCCGCTGATCAGCAGCACGAAGCAGATCGACAGCTGGTCGATCAGTATCCCGAAATCGACGTGCAGGGCACCGACCGGCACCCAGCTGAACAGGTGCGTGTGAATCGCCCGGTCTTCGCCGTCGCGGCCGAGCATGTCGGCCAACAGGGCCAGGCCGATCCCGAACGAGCCGAGCACCGTGGCACAGGCCAGTAGGTGGCCCCACCGATCGGTGCGGCGCCCGCCGAGTAACAGGATCAGGGCACCGGCCGTCGGAAGGGCCACCAGCAGCCAGCTCAGCTGGCTCAGATTCGTCATAGAGCTCCCCAACTCCTAGCCGCGCAGTAGGTTCGCGTCGTCGACCGAGGCGGATCGCCGGGCCCGGAAGATCGTCATGATGATGGCCAGGCCGATCACCACCTCGCAGGCGGCGACGACCATGGTGAAGAACGCGACCATCTGTCCGTCGAGCTGGGAGTGCAGCCGAGCGAAGGTGACGAACGCCAGGTTGGCGGCGTTGAGCATCAGCTCGACGCACATGAACATCACCAGCGCGTTGCGCCGCAACAGCACTCCGGTGGCGCCGATGGTGAACAGCATCGCCGACAGGTACAGGTAGTTCTCCGGATTCACTGGTCCGATTCCTCCCCGTTGGCCGCGGCGGTGCTGATGCGCCGCTCCTCGGCATCGCTCCGCTCTGAACCGTCGGCGGCGGCCGCGTTGCCGGTGGAACCGACCCAGCGGTGCGTCAAGGCGTCCGACACCGACAGCTCGGAGTAGGTCCCGTCGGGTAGTCGCGCGGCGATGTCGACAGCGTTGTGGCGGGCGTACACCCCGGGCGTCGGCAGCGGGGTGGCCCGCCGGCCGGATTGGAAACGCTGGATGGACAGCTCCCGCTGCGTCATTCGCGGCTGCAGTCGTTCGCGGTGCGTCAGCACCATGGCGGCGAGCACCGCGGTGATCAGCAACGCACTGGTGAGCTCGAACGCCCACAGGTAGCGGGTGAAGATCAGCGCCGCCAGTCCCTCGACATTGTGCTGGCCCAGGTCCGCCGAGCCGGTGCCCGTCGCGGCGGGCGTGCCGATGCTTCGCAGGTGCGTTGTGGCGCTGCCGATTCCGGCGATCAGCAGCATTCCGAAACCGATGCCGGCGAGCGTGGCGCCGACTCGCTGGCCACGCAGGGTTTCCACCAGAGACTCGGCGGAGTCGACACCGATCAGCATCATCACGAACAGGAACAGCATCATCACCGCGCCGGTGTAGACGACGATCTGCACCACGCCCAGGAACATGGCGTCTTGCACGAAGTAGAACACCGCCAGGATCAACATCGTCATCGCCAGAAACAGCGCCGAGTAGACCGCCTTCGCGGCGGTGACGACGCCGATGGCACCGATGACGGCGATGACGCCCAGGACCCAGAACACGACCGCTTCCCCGGTCGAGGTGCGGACGACGATATCGGCGGCGAGCAGTGTGGTGCCCATCAGGCTTTACCCTGCTTGACTCGGTTCAGCATCACGAACAGGTCTGGCTCGGCATCGAGCCCGGCCGGGCTGACCCGGCCCAAGTAGTAGTCCTTCTCGGTGGCGCCGGGCGGCATCGCGTGCGGCGGCGCGACCATGCCCGGTTCCAGGGGCGCCAGTAGCTGGTCGCGTTCCCAGATCAGGTCGGCGCGGTTGTCGGCGGCCATCTCGTAGTTGTTGGTCATGGTCAGCGCGCGGGTGGGGCAGGCCTCGATGCACAGTCCGCAGCCGATGCAGCGCAGGTAGTTGATCTGGTAGACGCGCCCGTAGCGTTCGCCGGGGGAGAAGCGTTCCTCGTCGGTGTTGTCCGCGGCTTCCACGTAGATGGCGTCGGCTGGGCAGGCCCACGCGCACAATTCGCAGCCGATGCACTTCTCCAGCCCGTCCGGGTGCCGGTTGAGTTGGTGACGGCCGTGATAGCGCGGCGCCGTGGGCTTCTTGCGCTCGGGGTAGCCATCGTTGATCGGCCGCTTGAACATCGTCTTCCAGGTGACGCCGAACCCGGCCAGGGCGTCTCTCAAGCTAGCCATTGACGTCCTCCTTGACCCGCGATGGATTGCGTTGCGGCAGCGGTGGTGTCGGAAATGCCCCCTCGGACGAAGGCACTGCGACGGCTGGCGGCGGCGATTCGTCGAGGCGGCTGTTGAGCGCGCTGAACTTGCGATGCAGCGCCACCAGCAGCACCACCGTGGTCAGCGTGCTGATACCGGCCAGTGCCAGTTGCCAGTGCTGGTAGCCGTCGTTGCGCATGCTGCGCAGCACCGCGGCGAGCATTACCCACGACAATGCCACCGGGATCAGGATCTTCCAGCCCAGCGCCATGAACTGGTCGTAACGCAGCCGGGGCAGGGTCCCCCGCAGCCAGATGTAGATGAAGATGAAGCACCACAGCTTGAGGGTGAACCACAGCAGCGGCCACCAGCCGGTGTTGGCGGCCGGCCACATGTTGAACGGGAACGGCGCGTGCCAGCCGCCGAGGAACAAGGTGACGGCGACGGCCGAAACCGTGGCCATGTTGATGTATTCGGCGAGGAAGAACAGCGCGAACTTCAGCGACGAGTATTCGGTGTGGAAGCCGCCGACCAGTTCGCCTTCGGCCTCGGGCAGGTCGAACGGCGCGCGGTTGGTCTCACCGACCATCGCGGTCAAATACACCAGGAAGGCCGGCATAAGCAGGAATGCGAACCATGCCCGATCCTGGGCCGCCACGATGCCCGAGGTCGCCATGGTCCCGGCGTAGAGGAACACCGACGCGAACGCCAGACCCATGGCGACCTCGTAGGAGATCACCTGGGCGGTGGAGCGGATTCCGCCGAGCAGGGGATAGACGGATCCGGACGACCAGCCGGCCAGGATGATCCCGTACACCCCGATCGAGGACATCGCCAGCACGAACAGCACTGCGATCGGCAGGTCGGCCAGCTGCAGCGCGGTGCGGTGGCCGAAAATGCTGACCTCGGGACCGAGCGGGATCACGGCGAATGCGGTGATCGCCGGCACCGTCGAGATGATCGGCGCCAACGTATATATCACCCGGTCGACGTTGAAGGGGGTGATGTCCTCCTTGAGCGCCAGTTTGATCGCATCGGCCAGGCTCTGCAGCCAGCCCTTCGGCCCGACGCGGTTGGGTCCGGGGCGCATCTGCATGCGGCCCACGACTTTTCGTTCGATGACGATTGCCAGGACCACCGTCAGAATCAGAAACACGAAGACGCCGAGGACCTTGACCAGCATCAACCACCAGGGATCGGTCATGAGCTGCGTCCTATCTGTACCGTCGCGCCGGGGGTGACTCCCAGATCCCGATGCACCGCGCAGCCGTGCGAATTCATCGGCAGCCACACCACGTTGTCGGGCATCTCGGTGATCACCAGCGGCAGGGTGATGCTGCCGTGCGCGGTGCTGACCGTGACCGGCTCGTCATCGGCCACACCGATATCGGCGGCCGTGGTCGCCGACAGACGCGCCACCGGTTTGCGGGCGGTGCCGGCCAGATTCGGTTCGCCGGCTTGCATCCGGCCCTCGTCGAGCAGCATGCGCCAGCCGGCCAGCACGGCTTCGCCGGTGCCGGGCTGCGGTGGTGACCCGGCGGCGACGTCGGGGCCGGCGACTCGCTCACCGGACCAGGCGCCCAGCCCCGCCAGTTCCTCGCGGGCAGCTTCCAGCGTGCCCAGCCCCAGCGCGACGCCCATCTCCTCGGCGAGGACGTCGAGCACCCGCCGGTCGGGCAGGGCGCCGGTGTCACCGAGCGCGACACCGAACCGCCGATGGCGGCCTTCCCAGTTGACATAGGTGCCGGACTTTTCGGCGGCGGCGGCCACCGGCAGCACCACGTCGGCGCGTTCGGTGACATCGCTGTGCCGCAACTCGAGACTGACCAGGAATCCGACCGCATCCAGGGCGGCCAGCGCCGCTGCCGGGTCGACCAGGTCGGTCGGCTCCAGCCCGCCGACCACCAGTGCCCCCAACGTTCCGTCGGCCGCGGCCGCCAGGATGGCGTCGGTATCGCGACCCGTCTGCGCCGGCAGGTCGTCGGAGCCCTCGAGACCCCACGCCCGCGCCACCTCGGCCCGCGCCGCCGGATCCCCCAGCGGACGTCCGCCCGGGAGCAGGCCGGCCAGCGCCCCGCCGTCCAGTGCTCCGCGTTCTCCGGCTCGGCGGGGCACCCAGGCCAGCTTCGCGCCGGTGGCTTCGACCAGCCGGATCGCCGCCGACAGTGCTCCCGGTGAGGCCGCCAACCGCTCGCCGACCAGCACCACCGCGCCCGGTTGGCGAAGCGCTTGCCCCAGATCGGATTCGTTCCCGGTGTGCAGGCCGTCCAGCGCCGCCGCCTCACCGCCGGGAACCACTGCCAGCAGGGTGCCGAACATCTTGGTCAGCCCGCGAACGGCGAACGGCGCCAGGCTGAACACCTTGGTGGCGTTCTTGCGGGCCGCCTTGCGCAGTCGCAAAAAGACGATCGGCGATTCTTCCTCGGGTTCCAGACCGGCCAGCAGCACCACCGGGGCGGCTTGCAGATCGGCATAGCTGACCTCGATGCCGCGGCCTGCCACCCGGGCGGCCAGGAACGCGGCCTCTTCGGCGGACTGGGCACGCGCCCGGAAGTCGATGTCATCGCTGTGCAGCGCCACCCGGGCGAACTTGGCGTAGCCGTAGGCGTCCTCGGCCGATACCCGGCCGCCGACCAGTACGCCGGTGCGCCCACGTGCGGCGGCCAGGCCACGCGCCGCCACTGCCACCGCGTGCGGCCAGGAGGTGGGGACCAGTTTCCCGCTGTCGTCGCGGACCAGCGGCGTGGTGATCCGGTCGCTCTGGGTGGCGTAGGTGAACGCCCAGCGGCCCTTGTCGCAGTTCCATTCCTCGTTGACGTCCGGGTCTTCGCCGGCCATCCGCCGCATCACCTTGCCGCGACGGTGGTCGGTGCGCTGGGCGCAGCCCGACGAGCAGTGTTCGCAGACGGTGGGGGTGGACACCAGGTCGAACGGGCGCGCCCGGAACCGGTAGGAGGCGCCGGTGAGTGCGCCCACCGGGCAGATCTGCACGGTGTTGCCCGAGAAGTAGGAGTCGAACGGCGTGTCGGTGTAGATGCCCACCTGTTGCAGGGCGCCGCGATCCATCATTTCGATGAACTTGTCCCCGGCGATCTCATCGGCGAACCGGGTGCAACGTGCACACAGGATGCAGCGGTCGCGGTCCAGCAGCACCTGCGAGGAGATGTTGATCGGCTTGGGGTAGTGACGCTTGGTCTCCTCGAAGCGGGTCTCGGTGCGCCCGTGCGTCATCGCCTGGTTCTGCAGCGGGCACTCACCGCCCTTGTCGCAGGTCGGGCAGTCCAGCGGGTGATTGATCAGCAACAGCTCCATCACCAGGTGCTGGGCCCGATCGGCCTCGGCGGAGGTGTGCTGGGTACGTACCACCATGCCGTCGGCGGCGGCCACCGCACACGACGGCTGTGGCTTGCGCTGGCCCTCCACCTCGACCATGCACTGCCGGCACCAGGCCACCGGGTCCAGCAGCGGGTGATCACAGAACCGCGGGACCTCGATGCCCAACTGTTCAGCGGCCCGAATGATCAAAGTGCCCTTGGGGACCGTGATCTGTTGGTCGTCGATGGTGAGGGTCACCGACTCCTGGCCGTCCGGCTGAGAAGTTTGGGTCACGCCACACCGCCTGCTGCTCCACCTGGCACGAACATGCTCGCTTTCGGGTCGAACGGGCAGCCGCCCTCGAGGTGGGCGATGTATTCGTCACGGAAGTACTGGATCGACGACTTCACCGGCATGGCCGCGCCGTCGCCCAAGGCGCAGAAAGACTTTCCGAACAGGACGTCGGCGATGTCCAGCAGGGTGTCGAGGTCTTCGGGGGTACCGCGGCCGGCTTCCAGCCGTTCGTAGATGGGCACCAGCCAGTAGGTGCCCTCACGACACGGCGTGCATTTCCCGCAGGACTCATGCTTGTAGAACTCCGACCAGCGTCCGGCGGCGCGTACCACGCAGGTGGTCTCGTCAAAGATCTGTAATGCCTTGGTGCCCAGCATCGATCCCACCGATGCCATGCCCTCGTAGTCCAACGGGATATCGAGGTGCTCCTCGGTCAGAATCGGGGTCGACGATCCGCCCGGCGTCCAGAACTTCAACCGGTGTCCGTCGCGTATGCCGCCGGCGTAGGCGAGCAGTTCGCGCAGCGTGATGCCCAGCGGCGCCTCGTATTGGCCGGGCCGGTTGACGTGCCCGGACAGCGAATACAGGGTGAACCCGCGCGATTTCTCGGTGCCCATGGAGCGGAACCACTCCGCACCGTTGCGCAGGATCGACGGCACGCTGGCGATCGATTCGACGTTGTTGACCACCGTCGGCGAGGCGTACAACCCGGCCACGGCGGGGAACGGCGGGCGCAGCCGCGGCTGGCCCCGATAGCCCTCCAGCGACTCGATCAGCGCGGTCTCCTCGCCGCAGATGTAGGCGCCTGCTCCGGCGTGCACAGTGATGTCCAGGTCGAAGCCGCTGCCGCCGATGTTGGTGCCCAGCAATCCCGCCGCATACGCCTCGGCGACCGCGGCCTGCATTCGGCGCACCACCGGCAGCACTTCGCCGCGGATGTAGATGAAGGCGTTGCGGGCGCGGATTGCGTAGCAACACACGATCATGCCCTCGATGAGGACATGCGGTGTCGCCATCAGCAGCGGCATGTCCTTGCAGGTGCCGGGCTCGGATTCGTCGGCATTGACCAGCAGGTAGTGAGGACGCGCCCCAGGACCCTCACTGCCTTGGGGGACAAAGGACCACTTGGTTCCGGTGGAGAATCCGGCGCCGCCTCGGCCCCGCAACCCGGAGTCCTTGACCAGTTCGATGACCTCGTCGGGTGTCATCGCCAGCGCGCGCTTCATGCCGACGTAGCCGTCGTGGCGGCGGTAGGTCTCTAGCGTCCAGGACTCGGGCTCGTCCCAGTAGCTGCTGAGCACCGGGGTCAGCGGTGTGCCCTCGGGCGGTGTTCCTTTGGTAAGGGTCATTTCGCACCCCTATCGGTTTTGCTGCCGGGCTCCGGTGCCGTCATCCCGCGCTCACGGGCCACCTGCAGGCCGGCCAGCGTCGCCGCGCCGGCACCTCCTTGGCCGTCGTCGGAGCGTTCGTCCGGGAAGCCGGCGAGAATCCGCTCGGTGGCGGCGAAACTGCACAGCGGCATTCCTCGGGTGGGCCGCACTTCGGCATCGGCGCGCAACTTGTCGACCAGTTCACGCGCCGATTCCGGGGTCTGATTGTCGAAGAACTCCCAGTTGACCATCACCACCGGCGCGTAGTCGCAGGCGGCGTTGCACTCGATGTGCGCCAAGGTGACCGAGCCGTCCGCAGTGGTCTGATCGTTGCTGACGCCCAGGTGTTCCTTGAGCTCGGAGTAGATGGCGTCGCCGCCCATCACCGCACACAGGGTGTTGGTGCAGACGCCGACCAGGTACTTACCGGTGGGATCACGCCGGTACATCGAATAGAACGACGCGACCCCGGCGACGTCGGCGCTGGTCAACCCCAACAGTTCCGCGACGAACGACATGCCGGCCGGTGTGATGTAGGTGTCCTCCGACTGCACCAGATGCAGCAGCGGCAGGATCGCCGAGCGCGGCTGCGGGTATCGGCCGATGATCTCCTTGGCGTCGGCCTCCAGCCGGGCTCGCACGTCGGGGGAGTAGGCGGTCGGGGCGCCGGGGTGGTTGAACTGATTGGGTTCTTCGGGCTGTCGGCCCAGCTGCAGAAAGACTCGGTTGCCGTCGGTCCCGGCGGTCGGCGGCATCAACCGGCCACGCCCGGTCTTGTTGACGCCGACCTTGTCGATCTCGCCTCCTGGCGCGCTCACCGGTCCACCCCGCCCATGACCGGGTCGATGCTGGCGACCGCGGCGATCACGTCGGCGATCAGCCCGCCCTCGCTCATGGCGGCCACTGCCTGCAGGTTGGTGAACGACGGGTCCCGATAGTGCACCCGGTAGGGGCGAGTACCGCCGTCGCTGACCATGTGCACCCCCAGTTCGCCGCGCGGTGACTCGACCGAGACGAACACCTGCCCCGGCGGCACCCACAGATCCTCGGTGACTCGCTTGAAGTGGTGGATCAGACCTTCCATCGAGTGGCCCATGATCCAGCCGATGTGCTCGCGGGAGTTGCCCTGCCCGTCCGGGCCGATGGTCAGGTCGGCCGGCCAGGCGATCTTGCGGTCGGAGACCATCACCGGGCCGGGCTGCAGCTTGTCCAGACACTGTTCGACGATTTTCAGGGACTCCTTGATCTCTGCGATGCGGATCAGGTAGCGGCCGTACGCATCACAGCCGTCGTCGGTGATCACCTCGAACTCGTAGTCCTGGTAGCCGCAGTAGGGTTCCGCACGTCGCACGTCATAGGGCAGGCCCGTCGAGCGCAGTACCGGTCCGGTGATGCCCAGCGCCATGCACCCGGTCAGGTCCAGGTAGCCCACGCCTTTGGTGCGGGCCTTCCAGATGTAGTTCTCGGTCAGCAGGTCCTCGATATCCTTGAGCCGCTTGGGCATCAGCTTGAGGAAGTCGCGAATCATGGGGATCGCGTCGCCGGGAAGGTCCACCGACACCCCGCCGGGCCGGACGTACTGATGGTTCATCCGCAGACCGGTGATCGCCTCGAAGATGTCGAGTACCAGCTCGCGTTCCCGGAAACCGAACAGCATCACCGAGAGCGCGCCGAGCTCCATGCCACCGGTCGCGAGTGCGACCAGATGCGAGGACATCCGGTTGAGCTCCATCATCAATACCCGGATGACGCTGGCGCGTTCGGGGATGTCTTCGGTGATGCCCAGCAGTTTCTCTACCCCGAGGCAGTAGGCGGTCTCGTTGAAGAACGGCGACAGGTAGTCCATCCGGGTCACGAATGTGACGCCCTGGGTCCAGTAGCGGCTTTCCAGGTTCTTCTCGATGCCGGTGTGCAGATAACCGATGCCGCAGCGGGCTTCGGTGACGGTCTCACCCTCGAGTTCCAGGATCAGCCGCAGCACGCCGTGCGTCGACGGGTGCTGGGGCCCCATGTTCACGACGATGCGTTCGCCGGGGTCAGCGGCCTTGGCGGCGTCGACCACCTGATCCCATTCCTGCCCGCCGACATTGAGAACGGTGTGCGGTGTATCGGTGCTCATTACTTGTAAGCCCTCCGCTGGTCCGGCGGCGGTATCTGTGCGCCCTTGTACTCGACCGGGATGCCGCCCAATGGGTAGTCCTTGCGCTGCGGGTGACCGTGCCAGTCGTCGGGCATCTCGATTCGGGTCAGTGAGGGGTGGCCGTCGAAGATGATCCCGAAAAAGTCGTAGGTCTCCCGCTCATGCCAGTCGGTGGTCGGGTAGATGGCGAAGAGCGAAGGAATGTGCGGATCCGCGTCGGGGGCAACGACTTCCAGACGGACGCGGCGGTTGTGGGTGATGGATCGCAGCGGATACACCGCGTGCAACTCGCGGTCGGCGTCGCTGGGGTAGTGCACACCGGAGACTCCGAGGCTCAGCTCGAAGCGCAGTTCCGGCTCGTCGCGCAGCAGCCGGGCGACCGCCGGCAGCTGCGCGCGTGCAACGTAGAGGGTCAGTTCATCGCGGTAGACGACAACTTTCTCAATGGCGTCGGTGAACTCGATTCCGTTGCGCTGCAGCGCGACGCTGAGGGTGTCGACAAGTTCGTCGAAGTATCCGCCGTAGGGCCGCGGGGTCTCGCCGGGGAGCGTGGCCTCGGTGACAAGACCTCCGTATCCGGATGTGTCGCCGGTGCCCGTCGCGCCGAACAGGCCGTGGCGGACCTTGATTAGGTCTTCGGGCCCGTTGCGGTCGCGGTCCCCGCCGCCTGCCTCGCTCACCGCAGCAACCCCCTCATCTGCCAGGTGGACGGCGCCGACAAGGCGGCCTCCTCGGTCGCGGTGATCACCTGTTCTCGGTTGGCACCCAAAGGCATTGAGCGAATCTTCTCGTGCAGCTTGAGGATTGCGTACATCAGCATCTCCGGCCGGGGCGGACACCCAGGCAGGTAGATATCGACCGGGACGACATGGTCCACGCCCTGCACGATCGCGTAGTTGTTGAACATTCCGCCCGACGACGCACACACGCCCATCGACAGCACCCACTTGGGCTCCACCATCTGGTCGTAGATCTGGCGCAGCACCGGTGCCATCTTCTGGCTGACCCGGCCCGCCACGATCATCAGATCGGCCTGCCGCGGTGAGGCCCGGAAAACCTCCATCCCGAACCGGGACAGGTCGTAGTCGGGTGCCATCGTCGACATCATCTCGATCGCGCAACAGGCCAGGCCGAAGGTGGCCGGCCACAGCGACCCGGTGCGGAAGTACCCGGCCAGGTCTTCCACCGTGGACAGTAGGAGCCCGCTCGGCAGTTGCTCTTCTAATCCCATGTCTAAGCCCGCCTACTCCCGCTCAATCCCAATTCAGGCCGCCGCGCCGCCAGACGTAGGCGTAGGCGACGAACACGATGACGGCGAACAGCACCATTTCGATGAGGGCGAACATTCCAAGCCCGTCGAAGGCCACTGCCCAGGGGTAGAGAAAAACGATCTCGATGTCGAAGACGATGAACAGCATCGCCGTCAGGTAGTACTTCACCGGGAACCGCTGCCCGGATGGGGCGTGCGGACCGCTGACCGGCTGGTCTGTGGGCTCGATGCCGCACTCGTAGGCTTCTAGTTTCGACCGGTTGTAGCGCGAGGGGCCTACCAGAGCGGTGGCGACCACGGAAAATACGGCGAAACCGGCGGCGAGCGCGGCGAGGACCAGGATCGGCAGGTAGAGGTTCATGCTCAGTGACGTAGTTCCCTTCCGGGCACCGATGTGACTTCAGGCACAGCCTAGTCTGCTGCCACGAGGCGGTTGGGAAGAATCCGAAATTGCCGACAACTGTGACGGGTATCACCTGTAGCGGTAACGGCGACAGGGGAATTCGGTCCTGAGGCTGCCCTAACCCCGCCGGTTCAGCGAGGCTCGACGCAGGAGAGGTGAGGCTGGGACCGCGGTATCAACCAGGGGTCGGCGTGCGCAGCAGACCCAGCACCGCGCGGCTCAGTTCCATCGGGTCGATCGGGTGGGCCACCGCGGTGTCGGCATGTGACCATTTGGCGAGCCAGACGTCGTCGGCGCGGCCGGTCAGCACCAGGATCGGCGGGCAGGGCGTGATCTCGTCTTTGAGCTGTTTGCAGATGCCCATCCCGCCGGCCGGGGTTGCCTCCCCGTCCAGGATCGCCAGGTCGATTCCGCCGGCATCCATCTGCCGGATCACCACCGGCTCGGTCGCGACCTCGACATAAGTCAGCTCCGGTAGGTCCGGGTGCAGCTGCTTGCCCAACGCGGTCATAACCCGTGCGCGGGTCGCGGCGTCGTCACTGTAGACAAGGATTCGCAGCGCGGCATTGGAGTCGGACACGCACCAGATGCTACTGCGCAGGTCCTGTCGATACACCAGGTTTGGAGCAGCGCCGTCGAAGTGATTGTCGCGCAGGAACTCTAGCGGTTACTGGGCGTATCCCGGATGGTCGATCGCCAACCGATGCTCCACCAGGGTGTACAGGCAGGCGGTGAGCGCCTCAGGCCGGTCGTCGAGGTCGCCGGCCCGGATGGCGGCGGCCAGCTCGGCCTCGTCGGCGAAACCCAGCCCGGCCAAGGCCTCGACCACGACGCCACCGGCGGTATCGCGCAACTCCCGTTCGACGATACGCAGTGCGTTGGCCGCCACCCGGGCGTGGAACCTGACCTGGCCGTCGTTGGCGGCATCGCCGTCGCGGTTCACCAGCGCGGTGTCCAGGAATTCGGTGACAGCTGCGACGAGTTCGGCCGCGGTGGGGCGGCGTCCGGCGCTCATGGCCGCACTCCATCGAGCAGGCGCAGCACGTCCCATTCGGATTCGGAGACCCGCCGACCGATGGTCGCCAGTTCCACCGAACGGGTTTGGCCACTGAGGTGACGCTGTGCCTGGTAGCGGCAGATGATGCCCCATCGCAGCGTGCCCAGCAGTAGCCACCAGTCGAACCGATCCGGGTCGACGGCACAGTCGCCGCCGGCCTGCTCATAGGCGGCCAGGAAGGCGTCGATATGGCCGAGCCCACCGGCGGCGCGCTCCAGGGGCGCACCGAACCGCCAGGCCCGGAGACAGAACCAGGCCAAGTCCTCACACCCGTCGCCGAGGTGCACCAGCTCCCAGTCCAGCACGGCGGCCAGGTCACCGTTGCCGGAGACCATCAGATTGCCCATCCGGAAATCGCCGTGGACCAGCTGCTTCGGCACCGGCGATGGACGATCGGCGGCCAGCCGCCGAAACGCCCATTCGAAGGCAGCGGTGGTATCGGGCATGGTGTCGAGCTGGGCGCGGCACGCGGCCAGCTGATCGTCGGTGCTCAGTGCGATGCCACTCGGATCGGCCCGGTGGATGGCGCTCAGCGCGCGCGCACACTGGCGCAGCAGGTGTTCGCGTCCGGCGTCATCGAGCTGGCGCTCGATGCGGCGAACCACCGTCTCGCCGTCGATCAGGTCGCAGATGAGGTACGGATTCCCCAGTGCTGCAGGGGAATTATCGGCGAGTAACACGTGCGGAACGGGAGCGCCGGCCTCGCCTGCGGCGTGCTGGGCCTGCGCCTCGAGTTCCATGCTGGCGTAGAGCTCCTCGAGCGGCCCGGTGCGCAGAATCAGTGACCGGCGTTCCTGGTTGTCGGCGACGGCATCGAAAGCCCAGGTGATGCGGCTGGCGCCGCCGGTCAGGGCGCGCAGGCCCTCGACCGCGACGGGGCCCATCACCGGCGTCAGCACATCGGCCAGCCGATCGGCGAGCTGGTCGGCGGTCATCGCCGGCGGTCGAACCCGAACAGGCGCTGGGCGACCCGACGGATCTGGATCTCCTCGGCGCCCTCGGTGATCCGGTATCGGCGGTGATGCCGGTAGATGTGCTCGAACTGCTCGTGGCGGGTGTAGCCGATTCCGCCGTGGATCTGAATGGCGCGGTCGGCGGCTTCGCACACCAGCCGGTTGGCGCGGTAGTTGGCCATCGACACCTTGTCGGAGACCTCCAGGTGGTGGTCACGGTCCAGGTGCCAGGCCGCATAGTTGACCAGCAGTCGCACCATCTGGGCCTCGGTCTGCAATTCGGCCAGCGGCCACTGCACCGCCTGGTTGACCGACAGCGGCTTGCCGAACACGATGCGTTGCCGGGCGTACTCGGCGGCGCGGTCGATGCAGTACTGCGCGGCGCCCAGGCTGGAGGCGGCCTGGCGGATCCGGTTTTCGTGCAGGAAAGTCTGTGCCACGTCCAACCCGCCGTCGACTTCGCCGAGCACCGCTTCGGCCGGAACTCGCACGTTGCGCAGTTCGACCTCGCCATGGTCGGTGGGCATGTTGAAGGTCCACCAGTAGAACGGGATGGTGAAGCCCGGGGTGTCGGTGGGCACCAGGAATGCGGTGATGCCCCGCGCCGAACCCGCCTCGCCGGACGTGCGGGCGAACACCAGATCGTGGGTGGCCCGATGCACTCCGGTGTTGAACCGCTTGGCACCGTTGATCACCCAGGTGTTGCCGTCGAGTTCGGCGCGGGTTTCCAGCCACGTCGCATCCGAACCATGGTCGGGTTCGGTCAAGCCGAAGGCCATCGACCGCTCGCCGGTGATCATCGCCTCGGAGAACTCGCGGCGCTGCTCGTCGGTGCCGAACCGCTCCATCATGATCACCTGCGGGAAGTTCCCGACGATCGAGGACTCGTCCTGCAGATCGTTGTGCAGGCCGAGACCTTTGTGCGCCAGATGTTCCCGGATCACTGCCATGTCGACGTTGGTTCCGTTTCGCCCGCCCAGCGAGGAGGGCAACCCGTACCGCAGCCAGCCGGCGGCGTCGGCGCGGCGGCGCATCTCATCGAGCAGTTCTTCCCACTCACGTCGCGGGATGCCGCCACGTTCCACGTCGGTGCGGGCGAACTCGCGCCGGTGGTCGAAATACTGCATGTTCTCGGCCTGCAGCGGTGCGATCTCGCGTTCGATGAAGTCGTCCATCTCGGCGAGCACACCGGGAAGATGTTCGGGCAGTGTGAAATCCATGGCGATTCCTTCAGTTGTCAGTGATCACGGCCGTACAGGGTCTTTCTCCAGATGGTCGACAGCGTCTCGATTGCCTCGCTGTCACTGATCCGCCATCCCGGCCCGGACGGGCCGACGAACACGACGGTGAAATTCTCGAACAGTAGCGCGATGGCCGCCGCGATGTGGTCGGGATGGAGCTCGACTCCATAGCCCTGCTGCTGTGCCCGCCGCACCGAGGCGGCGACGATCTCCATGCCGAACCGGCGGAACTCGTTCTGCAGCGCGGCGAATCGCTCGCTGGTCGCGGCCAGCTGCGCGACTGCGATCATGACGCCGATGTTCGGCTTGAACATGGCCCAGTAGGCGCTGACCACCGACGAGAAGAACTCGGTGTCCTCCGGAGATTCCGGCAGTCGCATCTTGAGGCCGGAGGACTCGACCACCTGGGTGAGAAACGACTCGGCCAGCGCGGCCAGCAGCTCTTCCTTGTCGCGGAAGTACCGGTACAACACGGCCGTCGACTTTCCGGCGGCCGACGTGATGTCGGCCAGTGTGGTGCCGTGAAACCCACGTTCGGCGAACAGTTCTCGGGCGGCTTGCTCGATCGCACCACGCGTCAGGCGCCCCTTGGAACTGAGCTCACGCTGGGTCGACATCGAGGCTCTCAGACCCGCTTCCGGTCTCCGGCGGCCAGCAGGGCGCTGGGTAGCCCGTGGCCGACGACGGTGCTGGCCACGCCGGCCGCGGTGATGGCGGCATCCAGATCGATTCCGGTGTCGATGCCGCAGTCACCGAGCAGGTACACGAGGTCTTCGGTGGCGATGTTGCCGGTGGCGCCGGGGGCGAACGGACAGCCGCCCAGGCCACCGGCTGAGGCGTCGAGTCGGGTGATTCCCGCCTGAATCGCCGCGTAGGCGCAGGCCAGCCCGGAGCCGCGGGTGTTGTGGAAGTGTGCTCCCAGGGGGATGTCGCCGATGATCGGCTGCACCGCCGCGATCAGGTCGGTGACGCGCCGGGGAGTGGCGGTGCCAATGGTGTCGGCGATGGCCAGCCGGTCGATTCCGAAAGCGGTCGCCGAGACGACGATGTCGGTGACGCGGCCGGGATCGGTCGGACCGTCGAACGGGCAGTCCCAGGCCGTGGCGACGATGACCTCCACCGAGGCGCCGGCGTCGTGGGCGATGCCGGCGATCTCGGTGATGGCCGCGACAGCCGCTGCGGTGGGGCGCCCGACGTTGGCGGTGCTGAAGGCATCCGAGGCGCACACCACGTACTCGATGGACTTCAGGCCGGCGGCGACCGCCCGGGCGGCGCCACCGGGGCTGGCGACCAGTGCGGAGAACTCGAGTTGTGGGTAGCGCCACAGCTCGGCGGCCAGCTCGGCGGCATCGGCGAGGGCCGGGACTTTGGTCGGGGAGACGAAGGAGGTCACCTCGACTTCGCGAACGCCGGTGGCGGCGATGGCGGCCAGCAGTTCGAGCTTGGCGCTCAACGGGATCGGTGCTTCGATCTGCAGACCGTCGCGCAGCGCGACTTCGCGGATCGCGACCTGGGCGGGCAGTGTGCTCACAGCACCCCCTCGGTGCGTAGGGCTTCGATCTGCGCGCTGGTCTTGCCGAGCAGGCCGGCGTAGACCTCGTCATTGTGCTGGCCGGGCCGGGCCGATCCGGCGTTGCGGATGGTGCCGGGGCTCTCCGAGAGCACGGGCATGACGCCGGGTCCCAGCACGGTGCGCTCGGCGCCTTCGTCCCAGTGTTCGGCGAGCATGCCGCGCGCCCACAGTTGCGGGTCTTTGACGACCTCGGCAACGGTGTTGATGGGCCCGGAGATCACGCCGGCGTCGCTGAGCGTCGCGATGATGGCATCGGGCGCCCGCTGCGCCGCCCACTCGCCGATGATCGCGTCCAACTCATCCTGATTGCGGCCGCGGGCCCCGTGATCGGTGAACCGCGGGTCGGTTGTCAGCTCGGGGCGCCCCATGGCCTGACACAGCCGGGCGAACACGCTGTCCTGGTTGGCGGCGATCACCACCCAGCTGCCGTCGGCCGACTGGTAGATATTCGACGGGGCGATCCCTTCCAGCCGGGTGCCCGACGGTCCGCGGACCACGCCGCCGACGTCGTAATCGGGGATGGTGGATTCCTGGATGGCCAAGCAGGATTCGGTGAGGGCGACGTCGACCACCTGGCCTTGGCCGGTGACCGTGCGACGGTAGAGGGCGGCCAACGCACCTTGGGCGGCGAACATGCCCGCGAGGCTGTCACCGAGAGACAGGGCCAGCCTCGGTGGCGGGCCGCCGGGAAAGCCGTTCATGTGCCGCAGCCCGCTGGCCGCCTCAGCGACCGAGGCGTAACCGGCCTTGTGTGCATCCGGTCCGGTCTGTCCGTAGCCGGAGACCCGCACCAGGATGATGCCCTTATTGCGTTGACACAGGATGTCGAAGCCCAGCCCCCAGCGCTCCAGCGTGCCGGGCCGGAAGTTCTCCACGACGATGTCGGACTTGTCGATGAGCTCCAGGAACAGCTCGCGGCCGCGCTCGGTACGCAGGTCGAGGGTGACGGCCTTCTTGTTGCGGGCGTGCACGGTCCAGAAGAAGTGGTGCCCGTCGAGCTCGGCCTGTCCCCAGGTGCGCAGCGGGTCGGGTTTGCCGGGCAGCTCGATCTTGATGACCTCGGCACCCATGTCGCCCAGCAGCCGCCCGGCGAACGGCCCGGAGATCAGCGTGCCGAGCTCCAGCACCCGGATGCCGTCGAGCGCACCAGCGGTGTTCATGCCGACGAGCCTACGAAATCATGCTGGGCCAGCCAATCAGTGACGATCGTTACGGCCTGTCGCAGCGCGTCACGCTGATCCGGCCCGGCGTAATAGTGGTTGGCTCCGGGGATCTCGTGCATCGCCTTGTCGCTGGTGCCGATCGCCTCGAAGAGCCGGCGGGTGTGACTCGGGGTGCAGGCGTCGTCGGCCAGGTTGCCGATCACCAGGGTGGGCACCGCGATGTCTGCTCCGCAGTCCAGTCCGTCGCCGTGGGCGTCGTCATAGCTCCACTGCGACAGCCAGCTGCGCAGCGTGCAGAATCGCGCCAATCCGACCGGGCTCATGTTCACCACCGCGGGCTCGCCCAGATAGCAGCTGCCGGGGGTGCGATCGTTGGGATCGACGGTGGGATCCAGCCAGCGCGGGTCGGCCATGGTGCCGTGTACGACGAACCCGAACTCCTGATCGGGCGGGCCGGCCTCGGTGTACTCGGCCAGCTTCTCCTTGACCCAAGCGGTGATCCGGCGGTTGCGGGCGATCTGGGCCGCCCGGTAGCGGTCCAGGAACTCCGTGCTGTAGGGCGGCTGGTTGGGATTGTCCGGGTTGTAGAGGTCCAGTTCCGGGTCGCGTTTGGTCGGGTCGGACTCATCGAGGATGGACGCGTCCAGCCATTCGGTCAGCGTGCCGTGGCGGCTGATGTGGGCGGCCAGCAGCATCACGCCGTCGGCCGGGATCAGGTTCAGTTTGGTGAGGTCGGGGCCGTCACCGGACGGGCTGGCCGTGACCGTCGGGTGCTGTGCCTGCTGTTGGTAGAACAGTGACAGCGAACCTCCGCCGCTCCATCCGGCCAGCACCACCTTGGCGTAGCCGAGCCGGTTCTTGGCGTCGGAGATGCACTGACCGAGGTCTTCGACCACCTTCTCCATCAGCAACGCCGAGTCGGTGCCGCGGAATCGGCTGTTGCAGTAGATGACGTGGTGACCGGCGCGGGCCAGCGCATTGACCATCGGAAGGTAGGCGCCGCCGCCGATCGGGTGCATGAACACCAGCACGGTGTCGCTCGGCGCATCCTTCGGCTTCAGCAGGTAGCTCTCCAACACCACCAGCTCGGCGACTCCGCCGTAGACGTCACGGACGCCCGAGTTGTTCTGGTAGGCGATCAGGTAGGGGATTCGGTCGTAGTCGTGCTTGGCGGTCATGCGTGCTGTCCTAGGTCGGCGGCCAAAACTTCGGGGGAGGGGATGAGGCGGCGCCGGGTGTCGATGGCGATGACCTGCCAGTCCACCCGCTGATAGTCGTCGAACTTCCGGCGCGCGCGCTCGCGGGCCTTCTCCGGTGCACCGTGATGCACGCCCTGCGGGGCGTGGCTGATCAGTCCGGGTGGCATCGGAATCCCGTAGAGCGAACCGCCGTGGAAGAAGGCGATTTCGTCGTAGTCGACGTTGCGGTGATACCACGGTGTGCGTTCGGTGCCCGCCACCCCTTCGGCGGGTTTGGGCAGGAAGTTCATCACGTAGACCCCGGTGGCCTGCATGAACAGGTGCACCGTCGGTGGCAGATGCACGCTGTCAGACGTCACCACGTTGTAGTCGGCGATGTTGAACGAGAACGCGAAGTTGTCGCCGCGCCAGCCCTCGACGTCAATCGGATTGTGTTGGTAGTGAAGCGTTGTCGGGCCGCCGTCATGGATCAGCCGGACCTCGTAGCTGTCCTGCCCATCGTCGTCGATGGGGGCTGGATCCGGGATGACGATCAGGGAAGGGTCGAACGGGAAGTGCCGGCCCAGCGGACCGGGCGGTGGAACCCGGAACTCGTCGGTGGCCTCGATCATGAGCAGCGTCGTTTCGGCCGCGGGTAGTTGTCGCCAGGTGGTCGCTTTGGGCAGGTAGAGCCAGTCGCCCTCGCGGTAGTCCAGTGGGCCGAACTCGGTTTCCAGCTGTCCGGACCCGGCATGGACGAAGCAGAGCAGGTCGCCGTCGACGTAGCGGATGTGAAACGGCATCGGGACCGAGCGCCGCGACAGCCGGATGCGGCAGTCGGCGTTGCTGAACAGCAGCAGCGGATCGCCGGCGGCGTCGGTGGCGTCGGTCGGCTGCAGGAGCGCGGCCAGCACATCGACGGGCCGCAGTGGTCCTTCGGCACGGTAGGCGGTCGGGTCGTTGCGCCGGTACATGTTGGCGGTGCGGCCGATGAAGCCACCGCGGCCGAGTTCATCGTCCTTGAGGCCGTCGAGGTCGGCGTGCAGGCGATGCGGAGTGGTGCCTTTGCGCAGGTGGACGAAGGATTCCATCGGCGACTCCCGGGGATAGGCGCAAGAAAGTAAAAGTAATATTACTTTTTGTTTATCTCCGGGGCAAGTGCGCGAGCAGACGCAAAAGCCCCCATTCCGGGCGGGAGATGGGGGCCTGTGCGTCTGCTCGGCGGGAAGGGGGCGGGTGCGCTACTTCAGCTCGGCCGAAGTCAGGCCCAGCAGCCGGCGGGCCACCACCAGCAGCTGAATCTGCTGGGTGCCTTCGAAGATGTCGAGGATCTTCGAGTCGCGGCTCCACTTCTCCAGCAGCATCTGCTCGGAGTAGCCCAGGGTGCCGGCCATTTCGACGGCCTTGAGGGTGATGTCGCTGGCCACCCGGCCGGCCTTGGCCTTGCCCATCGACGCCTCTTTGGAGTTGGGGATGTTGTTGTCGGCCTGCCACGCCGAGCGCAGCGTCAGCAGGTTCGCCGACTCCCAGTCGGCCTCCATGCGCAGGAATTCCGCGGCCGGTGCGCTCTGGGCGTGGGCCGGCTTGTCGTAGGAGATCTCGATGCCCGCGGCGGTGAGCATCTTGCGCAGCTCTTCGAGTGCGGCGCGCGCGACCCCGACGGCCATCGCGGCCACGATCGGCCGGGTGTTGTCGAAGGTCTCCATAACCCCGGAGAAGCTCTTCTCGGTGTTGATCTCCGGGCTGCCCAGCAGGTTGTCCTTGGGGATGCGGGCATTGTCGAACCGGATCACCGCGGTGTCGGAGGCCTTGATGCCGAGTTTGTGTTCAAGGCGCTCGACGATGACGCCGGGGTGCTCGCGCGGCACGATGAACGACTTGATGGCCGCCCGCCCCAGCGCCTTGTCCAGGGTGGCCCACACCACGATGTGGGTGCAGCGCGATCCGGCGGTGACGAAGATCTTCTCGCCGTTGATCACGTACTCGTCGCCGTCGAGGGTGGCCGTCGTGGTGACCGCGGCCGAGTCGGAGCCGAAGCTCGGCTCGGTGATGGCCATGGCGGCCCACACCTTGCCCAGTCGGGCGAGCTGTTCATCGGTGGCCACACCGGAGATCGCCGCGTTGCCGAGGCCCTGATAGGGCACCGACAGCATCAAAGCCACATCGCCCCAGCTCATCTCGAGCACCTGCAGCATCGCCGCCATGTTGGCCGCGTTGCGGTTACCGGTCTGCTCGCCGGTGTCGCGGAAGGCCTCGGCGCCGGCCATCGCATTGCCGCCGGCCCCGGAGACCCCGTCGAACAGGGTTTCCAGGGTGTCCAGCTCGACCGGGTAAGCGTGCTCGCGCTCGTCGTACTTGCGCGAGATGGGGCGCAGCATCTCGGCGGCCCCGGCATGGGTCATCTCAATGACTTCCTGCAGCTTGCGGGGCAGTTCCAGATTGATTGCCATGATCAGACTTTCGTGTTCGCAGCGGAGTTTGCTTGATGTCTTCGATGACTCAGATGACCAGGACGCCCTCGGCGACACCGAGTGCCCGCAGATCGCGGTACCAGCGCTCGACCGGGTGTTCCTTGGTGTAGCCGTGGCCGCCGAGCAGTTGCACACCGTCCAGGCCGATCTGCATGCCCTTGTCGGTTGCGATGCGCTTGGCCAGCGCGGCCTCCCGGATGAAGGGCAGGCCCTGCTCGCAGCGCGAGGCACCGCGCCAGGTCAGCAGCCGCAGGCCGTCGAGTTCGATGGCGATATTGGCGCACATGAACGCCACCGACTGGCGGTTGGCGATCGGCTCTCCGAACGCCTCACGCTCCTTGATGTAGGGCATCACATGGTCGAGCACCGCGTGGCTGGTGCCGACCGCCAGTGCGGCCCAGCCCAGTCGGGACAGCGCGATGGCCTGCGAGTAGTCGGAATCGGTTGCGGCTTCCTCGCCGAGGCGGGCGCTCAGCGGCACCGACACCTGGTTCAGCTCGAGCTGGCCCAAGGCGGCGGCGCGCAGGCCCATGCTGGGGTCGGCCTTCACCGTCAGGCCCGGCGTCGAGGACTCGACGATGAACAGCGCGGGCTTGCCGTTGAGCTGGGCGGCCACGATGAACAACTCGGCGTCGGCGGCGGCCACCACCAACGACTTCACGCCGTCGAGCCGGTAGCCGCTGGGGGTGCGCACCGCGGTCGTCTTGAGGTTGGTCGGGTCGAACAACGGCTGTGGCTCGACGATCGCGACACAGGCCTGCGGGACCTTCTCGCCGGCGAACTCGGGCAGGTAGGTGGCCTGTTGGTCGGCGCTGCCCCAGTGAGTCAACGCCGAAGCCACCCCGCCGGGGGCCAGGATCGGCAGCGCCAGGCCCATGTCGCCGTAGCCCAGCGCCTCGGCGACCAGCACGTTGGTGACCGCGGAACGGTGTGCGGCGATCCCGTCGAAGTCCTCCGGGATGTTGATCGCCGTGATGCCCAACTCGGCCGCCTTGCCGAGCAGCTCGCGCGGGTAGTCGAGGGCTTCGTCGGCGTCGTGGGCGGCCGGGCGCAGCAGCTCGGCCGCGAACTCCTCGACCGTGTCGATGATCATCTGCTGGTCATCATCGGGGGTCAGGTCGAAGTAGTCGCCACCCTTGCTCCGGGCGGGGGCGCCGAGCCGGGCCGGGGCCTTGCCCAGGCCCTGGACCTTCTTGAACTGGCGGGKGGAGGCTCCGGCGACGGAGAACACCGTCTTGACGCCGTAGTTCAGGCCTCGGTTGAGCGGTTGCCGCAAACCGTAGCGGTCCAGAAATTCCTGGCTGACCAGTGGCGTGACGAATGACAGTGCGGTTGCGATCGGGCTGCGCTTGTGCGGAACCGACCCGACGCCGCTGGCGCGGCTGTTCAACCGAACCTTTGAGCCGTTGGTGGCGGGAGCGATATCAGTCATGTCAGGGCCTCACTCGATGGGAAGGTATCGATGAGACCACCTTACTCCGAAGTAAGATGACTCAGAAGTAAGGTGTGACCAAGTCGCCAACGGCCCCCGCCGGACGCCCGCCTATTCCGGGGCCAAAGCCGCCAAAACCTGCTGGTGCAGGGCGGGGTTGGCGGCCACCGCGCAGTTGCCGTGCGGGCCCGGGTTACCGGCCAGGTCGGTAAACACCCCGCCCGCTTCGCGCACCAGGATGTCGACGGCCGCCAGATCCCAGACCGACACTGCCGGCTCGATGGCTGCGTCCACAGCTCCCTCGGCGACCAAGCAGTACGCCCAGAAGTCGCCGTAGGAGCGTGCCCGCCACACCGCCTCGGTCAGCCCCAGGAACTGCTCCCGCAGGCCGCGCGCGGCCCAGTAGGGCAGCCCGGCGAACGTCAGGCTGGAGGAGCCCAAATCGGCCACCGAGGAGACCGACAGCGGCCGGGCCGGGCCGCCGGCGACGGACCCGAACGCGCCCTGACCGCGCGTCGCCCACCACCGCCGGTGCAACGCCGGGGCGCTGACCACCCCCAGAATCGGGACGCCGTCTTCAAGCAACGCGATCAGAGTGGCCCACACCGGCACCCCGCGCACGAAGTTCTTGGTGCCGTCGATCGGGTCGATAATCCATTGGCGCCCAGTGAAAGTGGCGGTGCCACCGAATTCCTCGCCGAGGATCTGGTCGTCGGCACGCTCGGCGACCAGGACCTCGCGCAGGGCGGTTTCCACCGCTTGGTCGGCGTCGGTCACCGGGGTCAGGTCGGGCTTGGTGTCGACCCGCAGGTCAAGCGCACCGAACCGCGCCAAGGTGATTTCGTCCGCCCGGTCGGCCAGGCCCAGGGCCAGGGTCAGGTCTTGATGAAGCTGCGAGTCGCGATTGTCGTTGATCTGCGCCATGGCGAAAGTCCTACCATGACCACATGTGGGAGTTTGGGGCACTGCTGTTGCTACTGGCGGTTCTGGCGGTGTTCCTCGCGCCGCGTTTTCTGCGCTCGGGGCCGGGCTCGGGCGCCCAAGACGGCACCGTGCTGGTCACCGGCGTCAGCCCGCGGCCCGAGGCCACCGGCCCGCAATACGTCACCATCACCGGTGTCCTGCATGGGCCCACCGTCGATGAGCACGAGGTCTACCAGCGCTACGCCGTCGATGTCAGCAAATGGCCGAGCGTGGGCGATCTACTGCCGGTGCGCTACTCGCCGCGCAATCCGGACAACTGGAATCTGATCGGGCCGATCGGCGACTGACGTTCCCGGTCAGTGCGACTGCGACTCCGGCAATGCCACCGGGTAGGACGTCAGGCCCGCGTCATCACAATCCGGGCAGGAGTCGGTCGCGCCCGGTCCGTGCCCGACCCGCAGCATCTCGGCGACGTTGGTCAGCTTGACCCGGGGGCGGCCGTGCGGCTCGCCGGTGGAGCGCTCGTGGGTATCGATCAGCTGCCAGTGCTCGGCGGTGACCAGTTCCGGCTGGCGAGACAGCAACCAACGGTGCAGTTGCGCTTCATAGTCGGCGTCGACGTCGGGTAGGCCGCCTTGCGCTGCCCGGGAGGCCAGATCTGCGGCGAGCGTGTCGACGGTGGCCTGCGAATCGCTCTTGTTGGAACCGATCACCCCGGAAGGTCCACGCTTGATCCATCCGACCACGTACTGATTGCTGGTGCCTTCGATGCGGCCGTCGGTGTGCGGAATGGTGCAGCTGCGATCGTCGAACGGCAATCCCGGCATCGGAACCCCGCGATACCCGACGGAGCGCACCACCAACTGGGCCGGCAGAACCTCGCGCTCACCGGTGTCATTGGCGCTGACCCAACCGTTCTCGTCGGTCGTCAGCTCGTTGCGTCCCAACACGATTTCCTCAACCCGGCCGTTGCCGCGGATCTCGATCGGTGACGTGCAGAACCGGAAGACGATCCGGCGGTGATCAGGACGGGTTTCGCGCCCGACGTAGGTGCGCAGCACTTTGACGTTCTGCCGGGGATGCTTGGCGGCCGCCTCGATGTCCTCGTCGGTGATCCCGGCGAACTCGGCGGCGTCGATCACCACGTCGACGTCGTCGAGACCCTTCAGGTCGCCGAGTTCGCGTAGCTCGGGGCTGGTGAACGTGGCCTGCAGCGGGCCGCGCCGACCGACGATCACGACCTCCTCGACACCGCGCGGGCCGAGCAGATCCAGCGCGTGGTCGGCGATGTCGGTGCGGCGCAGTTCGTCGGGTTGACTGACCAGAATGCGGGCCACGTCCAGGGCCACATTGCCGTTGCCGACCACGATGGCGCGCTTGCACGTCAAGTCGGGTGCATGGTCGGCGAAGTGCGGGTGGGCGTTGTACCAGCCGACGAAGTCGACCGCGGCGACGCTGCCGGGAAGGTCCTCCCCGGGAATGCCCAACTGCCGATTCGACTGCGCTCCGATTGCGTAGATCACCGCGTCGTAGCGCTCGGCCAGTTCCTCGGGCATGACGTGCTCGCCCACGGTGACGTTGCCGTAGAACCGGAATCGTGGATCGGCGGCGGTCTTCTCGAACTGGGCGCTGATCGACTTGATCTTCGGGTGATCCGGCGCCACACCCGAGCGCACCAGGCCCCACGGCGTCGGCAGCATCTCCAGCATGTCGACGCGCACGTCGACCTCACCGCCGGCAGCAAGCTTGAGCAGCGATGCCGCAGCGAAGTAGCCGGAGGGACCGGAGCCGACGATGGCCACGTGGTAGGGCCGCATCCTCGAACCTTCTTTCGGAGTCGGAAGTCGTTCATGCACCCGCGTAACCCCGATGCTAGAGGTCGCACGCCAATGGCCGCCGGTAACCTCGATAAACGTGGAACCAGACCGCCAGCCCGATATCGATGCCCTCGACGCCACCTTGACCACGGTGGAGCGGGTGCTCGATGTCGACGGCCTGCGCCGCCGTATCAGCGATCTCGAACGCGATGCATCCGACCCGAACCTGTGGGACGACCAAGCCCGCGCCCAGAAGGTGACCAGCGAGTTGTCGCATGCTCAGGCCGAGCTGCGCCGGGTGGAGGAGTTGCGCCAGCGCGTCGACGACCTTCCCGTGCTCTACGAGTTGGCGGCTGAAGAAGGCGGTGCTGACGAGGTCGCCGAGGCTGACGCCGAACTGGCCCGGCTGCGCGAGGACATCGACGCGATGGAAGTCCGCACCCTGCTCTCGGGGGAGTACGACGAGCGCGAGGCGCTGGTCACGATCCGCTCCGGGGCGGGCGGCGTGGACGCCGCGGACTGGGCCGAGATGCTGATGCGGATGTACATCCGCTGGGCCGAGCAGCACAAGTACGGCGTCGAGGTGTTCGACACCTCCTACGCCGAAGAGGCCGGGATCAAGAGCGCCACCTTCGCGGTGCACGCCCCCTTCGCCTACGGCACCCTCTCCGTGGAGCAGGGCACCCACCGTCTGGTGCGGATCAGCCCGTTCGACAACCAGGGGCGCCGGCAGACGTCGTTCGCCGAGGTCGAGGTGTTGCCGGTGGTGGCGACCACCGACCACATCGACATCCCCGAGGGCGATGTGCGGGTCGACGTGTACCGCTC
Source organism: Mycobacterium sp. P7213 (assembly GCF_900604305.1). Taxonomy (NCBI): domain Bacteria; kingdom Bacillati; phylum Actinomycetota; class Actinomycetes; order Mycobacteriales; family Mycobacteriaceae; genus Mycobacterium; species Mycobacterium sp. P7213. The sequence goes on along the minus strand of NZ_UWOA01000007.1, from coordinate 8,336 downwards.
CAGCGGGCCGGGCGGACAGTCGGTGAACACCACCGACTCGGCGGTGCGGCTCACCCACATCCCCACCGGGATCGTGGTCACCTGCCAGAACGAAAAATCGCAGTTGCAGAACAAGGTTTCGGCGATGCGGGTGCTGCAGGCCAAGCTGATGGAACGCAAGCGATCCGAAGAGCGAGCCGAGATGGACGCGCTCAAAGGCGATGGTGGCAGTTCGTGGGGCAACCAGATGCGCTCCTACGTGTTGCACCCCTACCAGATGGTCAAGGACCTGCGTACCGAGTACGAAGTCGGCAACCCGGCCGCGGTGCTCGACGGTGACATCGACGGATTCCTCGAAGCCGGAATCCGGTGGCGCAACAGGCCGGAAGGCGACTAAGCGGATGGTCTTGGCTTTCTCTCCGGGGCAGCGCTGGCATGACTTGTGGCGCGGTGAGATCGGCGAGTGGGTCATCACCAAGGGCTTGCGAATCGTCCTGCTGCTGATCGGGGCGGCGCTGGCATCGCGGTTCATCACCTGGGCGGCGCGCCGCGTCACCCGGCGGCTGGAACGCGGCTTCGCGGCCAGCGACGCGCTGGTGCGGTCTGAAGCCTCCAAGCACCGCCAGGCCGTTGCCTCGGTGATCTCGTGGCTGTCGGTGGTGCTGCTGTGCGTGATGGTCGCCGTCCAGATCACCAGCATCCTCGACGTTCCGGTCGGCTCCCTGGTGGGGCCGGCCGCGGTGCTCGGTGGCGCGATCGGTTTCGGCGCCCAAAAGCTGGTGCAGGACCTGCTGAGCGGATTCTTCATCATCACCGAAAAGCAGTATGGCTTCGGCGATCTGGTGCAGCTGTCCATGGTGGGAGCACCGACCGAAGCGCTGGGGACGGTCGAGGAAGTCACGCTGCGGGTGACGAAGCTGCGCACCCCCAACGGCGAGGTCTACAACGTGCCGAACGGCAACATCGTCCGGTCGCTGAACTTGTCCAAGGACTGGGCGCGCGCCGTCGTCGACATCCCGGTACCCACCACCGCCGACCTGACCCGCGTCAACGAGGTGCTGCACCAGGTGTGTGAGAACGCACGCGAGGCCGACGCTCCGCTGCGGGACCTGCTGTTGGACCAGCCGTCGATCATGGGCGTGGAGAGCATCGAGCTCGGCGTCGTCAATCTGCGGATGGTGGCTCGCACCCTTCCCGGGAAACAATTCGAGGTGGGTCGCCGGCTGCGCATCCAGGTGGTGCGGGCTCTGGCGGCGGCCGGCGTGGTCACCGCCGGCGATGTGAAGCCGGTGGAGACACTGTGAAACTCAGCATCAGAAGGCCCGACGACGTTCCGGAGAAGCCAGAGGTGGCAGACGGCAGGCGACTGAAACTGCCGGCGCATCTGTTCGGCGGCCGGGTCCGCACGTCCACGGCGGCGCTGATCATCGCCTTCGTCGCGGTGTGGTGGGTCTACGAGACCTACCGGCCGGAGCCGACGCCGCCGCCCGCCCCGCAGGTGGTGCCGCCGGGATTCATCCCCGACCCGGCCTACACGTGGGTGCCGCGCACCAAGCTGCAACAGCCGCCGGTGACGGTCACCGAGACCGTCACACCGACACCAACCACCACCGAGGCGCCCGCCCCGACGGAGCCGCCGGCCGGTGCACCGCCGCCGGCGCCGGTGCCGGGATTCCCGTTCTGTCCGCCGCTGTGTCCGCCGCCCGCCCCGGCGCCGCCGGAGGAAGCCGGACCGGTCCCACCGGCTCCCGAGGCGCCGCCGGATGTTCGCCAGCCCGTGCCTGTGCCGCCCACACCCGCGTCCCCGCCCGGTCCGGGCGCCTCACCCGGCTAAACTTCGTGCCGTGATGATCACGCTCGACCATGTCACCAAGCAGTACAAATCGTCGGCCCGTCCGGCGCTGGACAATGTCAATGTCAAGATCGACAAGGGCGAGTTCGTGTTCTTGATCGGGCCGTCCGGCTCCGGCAAGTCGACGTTCATGCGGCTGCTGCTGGCCGAGGAGACACCCACCTCGGGTGACATTCAGGTGTCGAAGTTTCACGTCAACAAGCTGCCCGGCCGCCACATCCCCAGCCTGCGGCAGGTGCTCGGATGCGTGTTCCAGGACTTCCGGTTGCTGCAGCAGAAGACCGTGTTCGAGAACGTCGCGTTCGCGCTCGAGGTGATCGGCAAGAAGCCGGAGATGATCAACCGGGTCGTTCCCGAGGTTCTGGAGATGGTCGGGTTGTCCGGCAAAGCGAACCGGCTGCCCGGTGAGCTGTCCGGTGGTGAGCAACAGCGGGTGGCGATCGCCCGGGCCTTCGTCAACCGGCCCCTGGTGCTGCTAGCCGACGAGCCGACCGGAAACCTGGACCCGGAGACGAGTGAGGACATCATGGATCTGCTGGAGCGGATCAACCGCACCGGAACCACGGTGCTGATGGCGACCCACGACCACCACATCGTCGACTCGATGCGCCAGCGCGTCGTCGAACTGTCACTGGGTCGGCTGGTGCGTGACGAACAGCGCGGTGTTTACGGGATGGACCGCTGACGTGCGCTTTGGATTCCTGTTCAACGAAGTCCTCACCGGCCTGCGCCGCAACGTCACCATGACGGTGGCGATGATCCTCACCACGGCGATCTCGATCGGGTTGTTCGGCGGCGGCCTGCTGGTGKTGCGCCTGGCAGACCAGTCCCGCAACATCTACCTGGACCGGGTGGAATCGCAGGTATTTCTGAACCCCGACGTCGCTGCCGACGACCCGAACTGCGAAGGCCAGGAGTGCAAGGCGCTGCGCGAGCAGATCGAGACCCGCGATGACGTGAAGTCGGTGCGCTACCTCAACTCCGACGACGCTTATGCCGACGCGATCCGTAAGTTCCCCGAGTTCAAGGACGTGGCGAGCAAGGATTCCTTCCCGGCGTCGTTCATCGTCAAGCTGGAGAATCCGGAGCAGAGCAAGGATTTCGACGCCGCGATGCAGGGCCAGCCGGGTGTGCTCAGCGTGCTCAATCAGAAGAAGTTGATCGACCGGCTGTTCGCCGTGCTCGACGGCCTGAGCAGTGCTGCGTTCGCGGTCGCCCTGGTGCAGGCGGTGGGGGCGGTGCTGTTGATCGCCAACATGGTTCAGGTCGCCGCCTATACCCGGCGCACCGAGGTCTCCATCATGCGTCTGGTGGGTGCCAGCCGCTGGTACACGCAGCTGCCATTCCTGGTGGAGGCGGTACTGGCCGCGACGGTGGGGGTGATCATCGCGATCATCGGGTTGATCATCGTGCGAGCGGCGTTCCTCGACAATGCGCTCAGCCAGTTCTATCAAGCGCATCTGATCGCGCGGATCGATTACGCCGACATCCTCTACATCTCGCCCATCCTGCTGCTGTTAGGCGCGGCGATGGCCGGAGCGACCGCGTACGTGACGCTTCGGCTGTACGTGCGGCGGTAGCGATGGCTAAGAAAGCGGCGGACAAGGGCAGCAAGAAGAAGCCGGACAAGCAGATCGTTGCGTCGAATCGCAAAGCGCGCCACAACTACTCGATTCTCGACGTGTACGAGGCGGGCGTGTCGCTGGTGGGCACCGAGGTGAAGAGCCTGCGGGCCGGGCAGGCTTCACTCGTTGATGCGTTCGCCACCGTCGATGACGGCGAAGTGTGGCTGCGCAACATGCACATTCCCGAATACCACCACGGGACGTGGACCAATCACGAGCCGCGACGCACGCGCAAGTTGCTGTTGCATCGACGCCAGATCGACATGCTGATCGGCAAGATCCGCGACGGCAACCTGACCCTGGTGCCGCTGTCGGTGTACTTCACCGAAGGCAAGGTCAAGGTCGAATTGGCATTGGCACGCGGTAAGCAGGCCCACGACAAGCGGCAGGACCTCGCCAAGCGTGATGCGCAGCGCGAAGTGACCCGTGCGCTGGGCCGGCGCGCCAAGGGCATGTGACCGGCGCCGTCCTGGCGCTGTTGTCAGCGGCCGGTTTCGGGGTCAGCGATTTCGCCGGTGGCCTCGCCGCGCGTCGCGTACCCGCCCTGCGGGTGGTGTTGGTGTCCTACCCGGTGGCGCTGGTGTTGCTGGGCACGCTCGCCATCGCGGTGGGCGGACCGATTCCGCCGGGCGCGATCGGCTGGGGACTGGCCTCCGGAGTCGCGCTGGGGCTAGGCGGCTGGTGGTTCTACGCCGCGCTGGGTGCCGGGCCCATCGCGGTGGTGTCTCCGATTTCAGCGGTGCTGACGGCCGGGGTTCCGGTGGGGATCGGCTTGATCCAGGGGGAGCGGCCCGGCACGGTGGCCGACGGCGGGATCGTGCTGGCACTGCTGGCGGTGGCCCTGGTGAGCCGGCAGGCCACCGACGAGGACGTCCGGCCGCACCGCTTCACCTGCAAGGTGGCTTGGCTGACCGTGGGCGCCGGTATGGCGTTCGGGTTGGACTTCGTGTTCATCCACGAGGCGCCGGACGACTCCGGGCTGTGGCCGTTGGCGTTCGCGCGGGTGGCGCCGCGGTGCTGGTGTTCACCGCGGCGACCGGGGCGCGTGAGTTGCGGTTGCCCACGGGCAGGCCGTTGAGGCTGGCGCTGGTGGCGGGGCTGTCGGACACCGCAGCCAATGTCGCGATGCTGCTCGCGCTGCGCGGTTCGGATCTGGCGTTGGCCAGCGTGCTGATTTCGCTGTTCCCCGCGGTGACGGTGGTGCTGGCCATCGTGGTGCTGCGCGAGCGGGTGCACCGCGGACAGGTGCTCGGCATGGTGCTGGCGGCGGTGGCGGTGGCAATGATCACCGCGCGGTGACGGTGCGGCGCCGATGGAATGAACGGGCGTCGGTCAGTCGTTGGAACCGCGTACCATGAAGTGTCCGCCGACGGTCGGCGGCAATCACCCAAGACAGGGGGCTGAAAGGTTTCGACTGCGTGTGTCGAATCAAGGGAAGCGTGCCGGTGCAGGCAGGAGACCACCGTTAAGCGTCGCTGTAACCAAGTAAGCGCCAAGGTTGCACTTACTCCGGCTAAGGTCGCTCTTCAGAGCGACTTCGCTCTCGCTGCCTAAGCGATAGCGGGCCTGTCAGACCGGGACCTCCCTCGGCCCGGACCCTGGCATCGACTAGAGGGATCCACCGATACGTCCGGTCGCGGGATTTATCGGGACACCAACAGCGACTGGGATCGTCATCTCGGCTGGTTCGCGTGACCGGGAGATCCAAGTAGAGGCATAGCGAACTGCGCACGGAGAAGTCTTGAGGGAATGCCGTAGGACCCGGGTTCGATTCCCGGCAGCTCCACCAGTATCAAAGCAGGTCAGAGGCTATAAGCCCTGGCCTGTTTTGTTTCCCGTCAACACTCTCGTCAACAATCGCGCTACCATCGGCGGACATGGCATCGCTGCGCTCCCGCACCCGCGCTAACGGGACCGAGTATTTCTCCGTGCTCTACCGACTCGACGGCAGGCAGACCTCGACCTCCTTCGAGGACTTTGAGTCGGCGAGCAAGTTCAAAAAGCTGGTGGATCAGTTCGGCCCGGCCAGGGCGCTGGAGTCCACCGCCGTCGAACCGGGGCCGAACGTGATAACGGTCGCTGAGTGGTTGCAGCATCACATCGACCACCTCACGGGGCTGCGCAAGTCCACCCTCTACGACTACCGGTCCTACTTGAAGAACGACATCGCGCCGGTGCTCGGCGAACTGCCGCTGACGGGACTGTCCCGCGATGATGTCGCCCGGTGGACCCAGGCGATGTCGGCGAGCGGCGCATCGGGCAAGACCATCGCCAACAAGCACGGCTTCCTGTCTTCGGCACTCAACTCGGCGGTGCGGGCAGGGCATATCCCGTCGAACCCCGCCGCTGGGCAGCGGCTGCCGACCTCCGAACGGGCAGACATGGTGTGCCTCAGCCGAGAGGATGTCGTCCGGCTGATCGGTGCCGTCACCGAGCACTGGCGGCCACTGGTCGAGTTCCTGGTCGCGTCCGGGTGCCGTTGGGGTGAAGCCACCGCGCTGCGGCCCTCCGACATCGACCGCGACATGGGCACCGTGCGCATCACACGGGCGTGGAAGCGCACCTACGACCGCGGGGGCTACGAGATCGGGCCGCCGAAGACCAAGCGGTCCGTGCGCACCATCAACGTCCCCAAGGCGGTCTTGGACAAGCTGGACTACTCCGGGGAGTGGCTGTTCACCAATCGGGCTGGCAAGCCCGTGCGGGGAAACGGTTTCCACGACCGCGTCTGGCAGCCCGCCGTCGAGCGGCTGTGGCCGTCGACGAACGCCGAAGGTGAGCCCATCGACAAGTCCAAGATGCCGCCCCGCCCCCGTATCCACGACTTGAGGCACACCTGCGCGTCGTGGATGGTTGTCGCTGGAGTGCCTCTGCCGGTTATCCAGGCGCACCTGGGCCACGAGTCGATCAACACCACCGTCGGCCTGTATACCCACCTCGACCGGCGCAGCGGTGAGGTGGCGGCGGAAGCGATCGCGGCGGCCCTGGCGGTGTGAGGCGAAGCCACTCGGCGCGCGACGTGTAGTGGAGCTGTAGTGAAATGCGATCTCGCCGAAGCGAGCTGGACGACTGAGCGGCGTCGCGGCAGATCGGACTGGTTCTGCTCGACCTTCAACGGTGCGGGATCCCAGATATCGACTAGAGGACGACTATAGGCTGTAATCAGTTGGGGCAGTGACTAATTCAGTTCTACATTCTTGACCTACCGAGCATTGACGCTTAAGGTGGCAAGTGGGAAACCGTGCGGATGCGTCAGACATCGGCGGGAGCACCAGATCATCCGGGCCGAGGAGCGCAGCGGGGTACCGGGTGGCGTGATTACGAGACCGGCGCACTCAGCTCAGCGCCGATTCATGTGCATAACCAACGCATCTGTCTCGCGTAGTTCACGCCTACTGCCACCGGAGGCCTCGCCTTGTCTGCGAAGTTTCGCCACGAACGTGCCCGCGTCGCCGTGCTCAGTCGCTACCGCGACCCCAGTGACCCCGAGTTGATAGCTGCGCGCACGCGCATGCGCGAGGAGGTCTTGGTCGATGCTGTGGCCAAGGCGCTCACCAACGCCATGCCGCTCAATTCTGCACTGCTGAACCGGATCATGGGCCTCTTGGCCTCCAGCGAGGAATCGGCATGAGCATCACCACCTACTCCGCCGCCGAAGTCGCCGAACAAATCGGTGCGCCGAGTCAGCGCTGGGTGATCGAGCAGCTGCGCTCCGGTCGGTTCCCCGGAAGGAAGATCGGTCGGAACTGGCGGCTGACCGAAGAGGACGTGATCGCGGCGCTTGAAGTATGCCGGTTCAACCCGTCCGACCCCGGCGAGCCCGCGTTCAGCCCGGTGACCGGTTTGACCCCCACCAGCCGTCGAAACATTGCAGGCGTTTAGGTGGCCGCCGCGGCGGTCGAGGTGTTCACGGGGATCGGGCGACATCGAATCCGGTACGCGCCACCGCGGCCATGATTAGCCGAACCCATGCTCGTGTCGGTAGGCAAGGGTTCCGGACTGGCGCTCTCAGGCAGTGCCAACCTCGCCGGACTCATCGAGTTGCGGAAGTTCGGGCAGGCCCTGAGTGACGATGAACGCTTACGCGGATGCGGGCGAAAGATCAGACGTGGCAGCGTCGGTGCCGCCGACGAGGTCCTCGACACGGTCCTCTCCTGCGGCCGTGCCTGGTTGTGCCCGGTCTGCGGGTATCGGGATGCCAGCGCGAAGTCGCGAAGCCTGGCCGACACGCTCAGTCGGTGGGCGTCTCAGGGCGGCTCAATCGGCCTTCTGACCTTGACCCAGCAGCACACGGCCGGCGATGGGTTAGGAGTGCTCTGGGGCCGCCTGGAGGCCGGTTGGGCTGCACTGGTGCGGGGCTCGGGCTGGCGGACCGACCGGGAGGCTTTCGGCCTTCGCGGCTACGTCCGGATCACGGAGGTGGTCCACCATCTGGACCGCGGCTGGAATGTGCACCTGCACGTCCCGCTGCTGTTCGACCGAGCCCTCGACAGCGGGCAGTTGTGCGAGCTGGAAGACCACCTCACCGCCCGGTTCGCTCGGGGAGTCGAGGCAGCTGGCGGCTGGGCATGGCGGGGCGGCCAAAAACTCAGCCTGTTGCGGCCCGGTTCGGAACGCCGTACGGCACGGTACTGCGCTGATATGTAGGGATGTTTGTCAAGTCCCAGGGTGAAGCGGCGGCCACGACCGTCGTCATGGCCGCCGCTTCGTGACCAGGTGAATGTGGGTTGTCGAGCGTGTCGTATCGACGCGTATCAAGTCTGATATTCGCGGGTTGGTTACCGCAGGACGGGACTTTCGAGTCGGAGTTGGCCGCTATCTAAGGTCGAGCGTAATGCGTTGCAGGGCAGCGACATCGTTCATAGCGCAGCCGCGGGTCA
>NZ_UWOA01000088.1:0-9776 GCF_900604305.1 Mycobacterium sp. P7213 | reverse complement strand
CCCGGTGAGAAGATCGGCAGGCTCACAGCCGAGCAAGCCGAGATCGCCCGCCTGAAGCGGGAGAACGCCCGGATGAGTAAGCGCCTGGCCACCACTGAGGCCGCCCTGGACATCATGGGAAAAGCGCACGCTCTCTTGGAGACTCTCTCCGAGAGAGCGGATTCCGAAGAGCAGCGCAAGAAGCGCTGACCCAAAGCTACGGGTCGCTGATCGGCGTCGGCGTGTCAACCAGGGCTGCGGCGACGCTGACCGGCACGGTGCGCTCGACAGCGATCCGGCGGCGCAACGCCGCTGCCGCACCGACGCCCACCCCGCCGGCACGTTCGGCGGGCGAGCCGGTCAACAAGATGACCGACCTGGAGCGGCAGCTGGTTGTGGCGGTGCTCACCAGCGAGCGGTTTGTCGATCTGGCGCCGTTGCAGATCTATGCCCAGCTGCTCGACGAGGGCGTCTACCTGTGTTCGGTGTCCACGATGTACCGGGTGCTGCACGAGCACAAGCAGGTCAAGGAGCGTCGTCGGCTGGCGCGGCATCCGGCCAAAGCGTGCCCGGAGCTGGTCGCGACCGCACCGCGGCAGGTGTATTCGTGGGACATCACCAAGCTCGCCGGCCCGGTCAAGGGCACCTACTTCGATGCCTACGTGATGATCGACATCTACTCGCGCTACATCGTCGGGGTTCACGTCCACGCCCATGAATCCGGCGTTCTGGCCAAAGAACTCATCGAGCAGGTGTTCCAGGTGCACGGTATTCCGCACGTCGTGCATGCCGATGCATCGTCATACCGGGATCGGGCTACACACGCCTGCCGACGTGCACTTCGGGCTGGCCGCCGACAAGGCTGCCGACCGGCGAGCCGTGCTCGCCGACGCCCGTATCCGACACCCGCACCGCTTCGGTACCAACCGTGCGCCGAAGATCCTCGACCTGCCCGACACCGTCTGGATCAACCAGCCAGCCCAGGAGGCCGACACAACAGCCGCCTAACACCTGATGGACTCAAACGCCTTGACAAATTCCGCGCGACCCCAAAACCGCCCCCACCGCTGAAACCGATGGAACCGTGTCTGGTCGAACCGGCGCGACGTGCATCGGGTGCGGTGCACACGTCTCTGCTGAGGACGTCCACGCTCAACTCGATGTCACCTCACCGCCACCACCGGTGCTACTGGCTACAGTCTGTGCCGGTAGCAGGACGCGGATCTATGTTGCACCTGATCAAGAGCAGGTCGAGGCCGCGTTCGGCGCAGCAGAGGCCGCATCGCCGATTCGCTCCGACGCAGGTCCGCTGGCTGCTGAGACTCGGGGAACATTCGCGAGTAATGCACAAGGCCGCAGATACGGGTTTTTCACTTTCGCTGACTACTTCACTGACCGGCAGCTTGTTGCACTAACCACCTTTAGCGAGCTCGTTACGGAAGCCCGGCAACAGATACTTGCCGACGCCGCCGCTGCAGGCCTACCCGACGACGGACAACCCCTCGAAACCGGCGGCACCCAAGCCACCGCATATGCCGACGCAGTAGCCACCTACCTCGGACTTATCACTTCGCGACTGACCGAGTACCACTGCTCCCTTACAACCTGGGCAAACAATCCCCAGATGGAGATCCTGCGGAACCTGTTCGCACGGCAGGCCATCTCCATGGCGTGGGACTTCGCCGAGGGAAATGTGATCGGTGAAGCGTCAGGAACCCATATTCGGATGACTGAAGCAGTCGCGAAGGTCATCGCCTTCCTTCCCGCAGCAGGCGATACAGCGGCAGCTCAGGCCGATGCTCAGTTCACTCTGTCAAGCGACTACCTCATCTCGACTGATCCGCCGTACTACAACAACATCGTCTACTCGGATCTGTCGGACTTCTTTTACGTCTGGTTGCGGTGGTCCCTACGGGCGATCCATCCGGAGTTGCTGTCGACGATGTTGGTACCCAAGTCGGAAGAACTGGTCGCCAATAAATACCGGCACGGAGGTGAAGACGGTGCACACAAATTCTTCGAGAACGGGTTCCGAGAAGTGTTTCGCCGAGCCCGAGAGTCCGCGTTGCCAGACTTTCCGATCACTGTCTATTACGCGTTCAAGCAGTCGGAGACCACCGAGGCCGGTCAGGCCTCCACTGGATGGGAGACCCTGCTGGAGGGCATGATTCGCTCCGGCTGGTCTGTCACCGCGACCTGGCCTGTTCGAAGTGAGCGTGGCGCTCGAATGGTCAGCACCGGAACCAATGCACTCGCGTCGTCGATCGTGCTGGCACTTCGCCCCCGCCCAGAGGATGCTCCGCGGACCGATCGTCGCCGGTTTATCGCAGCCTTGAAAGCGGAGCTGCCGGGGGCGTTGAAGGAGTTGCAACAGGGGGCTATCGCTCCGGTGGATCTGCCGCAGGCGGCGATCGGGCCAGGGATGGCGGTGTTCTCCCGGTATTCGGCGGTGCTCGATGATGACGGGTCGAAGATGCGGGTCCGGGCCGCGCTTGCCCACATCAACGAGGCCCTCGACGAGGTGCTGGCTGAGCAGGAAGGTGACTTCGACCCCGACACCCGGTTCGCGATCGCCTGGTTCCGTCAGTACGGCTTCGATCCCGGCTCCTATGGGGATGCCGACAACATCGCGCGCGCCCGCAACGCCTCTGTTGATCACCTCGACTACGCCGGGATCTTGACCAGCCGGGCAGGCAAGGTCACCCTGCTGGCCCCCGGCAAGCTCGACGACGACTACGACCCTGCCACCGACTCCTCGATCAGCGAGTGGGAGACGGTCATGCACCTGACCCGCGTGTTGACGGCTAAGGGCATCCCAGCGGCGTCAGCGCTGCTGGCCCGGGTGCCCGCGTCGGTCGATCGGGACCTGTGCAAGGAGCTGGCGTTCTTGCTGTTCTCGATCGCCGAGGGCCGCAAACGCACCAAGATCGCCGTGGAGTTCAACGCCCTGGGTACCGCATGGAACGAGATCACCGCCGGAGTCACCGCGGCAGCAGCCCAGCCGGTGCAAGCGACGATGGATTACGAGGAGCAGTAAGGCGATGGCGCAGATCAGCAACCGCAACCGGGTCCGCCGCGGACTGGAGCTGCTCGGCGAATCCCTGGACACCTTCATCACGGGGGCGACCCGCGACAAGCTCGACGCCGACAAGCACTGGACGCTGCTGCTGGCCGCCAAGGACGCCGGTAAGGGTGCCGGAGCATCGAAGAAATACAACCCGGTCGACCCGCAGAACGGGCTGCGGATGCTCACCGAGAACATCACCGGCAGAGCCATTTCAGGGTGGTTTCCGTTCGATCAGCTATTGTCGCGGGCCGAGCAGAGCCTGGCCAGCGAGCTGCGCGACATCCGTGACCGCGAAGCGCACCACGAACCGTTCTCCGCCGACGACGCCTACCGCGCCCTGGACACCACCGAACGGCTCCTGCGCGCCATCGGAGCCGCTGATGCCGCCGATGAGGTGAAACGCTCCCGCGTCGACCTGCGCCGCCTGTCGTCGGAGCAGGAAGACCGCCGCGTCGTCAAGGCCGCCGGGGCCACCGAGGTGGGTTCTGCCGGGCTGCTGCCGTGGCGGGAGGTCCTGCGCCCGCACGACGACGTCGCGAAGGGCAACTTCCGGGCCGCGGAGTTCGCCGCAGACCTGGCCATGGTTGCCCGTGGTGAAGGCGATCCCGAATACACCGACCCGGTGGAGTTCTTCCGTCGCACCTTTCTCACCGGGGGTTTGCGTGACTTGATCACCCGCGCCGTGGGGCGCATCTCGGGGGACAAGAACGCCTCCCCGGTGATCAACCTGCAAACCAACTTCGGTGGCGGCAAAACCCACTCGATGCTGGCGCTGTGGCACTTGGCCTCCGGTCGGCCGGCCGTCGACTACCCCCAAGAGTTGCAGGACCTGCTCGGTGCTGCGCGGTTGGACCGGGACATCCGTCGGGTCGCGCTGGTCGGCAACCACCTCGAACCCTCAGGCCTGAAGCCGAAGCCGGACGGCACGAAGATCAATACCTTGTGGGGTGAGTTGGCCTGGCAGCTCGGAGGGGGCCAGGCTTACGAGATCGTCGCTGAGGCTGATCGGACCTCCACCAACCCGGGCGACAGCTTGCGTGAGCTGCTCGCCGCCTATGCCCCGGCGATCATCCTGATCGACGAGTGGGTGGCCTACGCCCGCCAGCTCTATGGCCGCGACGACCTGGCCGGGGGCAGCTTCGACACCCAGTTCACCTTCGCCCAGACCCTGACCGAGGCCGCCAAAGCCGTACCCGGTGCCCTGGTGGTGATCTCGATTCCCGCCTCGGCGGGAGACCACGACGGGGACGGTGAGGTCAGCGAAGAAGAGGTCGGCGGGGCCAACGGGCGTGAAGCCTTGCGGCGGCTGCAGAACATCGTTGGCCGCGTCGCCGACCAGTGGAAGGCCGCCAACGCCGAAGAGTCCTTCGAGATCGTCCGGCGGCGGCTGTTCACCGCCCCCGACGGCCAAGCCCTCGCCCAGATCAGCGCCACCGCGACCGCGGTGGTCAAGTTCTACCGGGAACACCACGGGGAGTTCCCCAACGAGGCCACCGACAACGCCTACCTGGACCGCATCAAGGCCACCTACCCGGTGCACCCCGAATTATTCGACCGGCTCTACCAGGACTGGTCAACCCTGGAGCGCTTCCAGCGCACCCGCGGTGTGCTGCGGCTGATGAACACCATCGTCGGCGCCCTGTGGCGGCGGGGTGACACCGCGCCGCTGATCATGCCCGGCTCGGTTCCGCTGACCGAGTCAGAGGTACTCACCGAAATCACCGCCTACCTCGAAGACCAGTGGAAGGCCATCATCGACGCCGACGTCGACGGCACCAGCGCCACCCCCGCCCAGGTCGATGCGGCGAGCCCCGACCTGCTTGGCAAACGGTTCATCACGCAACGCCTAGCCCGCACCGTGTTCATCGGGGCAACACCGACTCTGCATGCTGCGCACAAGGGCATCGACAAGGCCCGGGTCTTCCTCGGTACCGCCCTGCCCGGTGATGTGCCGGGCAACTTCCACTCCGCGCTCAACCAGCTCGCCGACAAGGCCACCTACTTCTACAGCTCGGGCGCGCAGTACTGGTTCGACACCCAGGCCAACACCACCCGCACCGCCCGCGACTACGCCGAGCGACTGCACCCCGAAGACGTCTGGCTGGAGGTCGTGCGCCGCCTGGGTGATCACCGCAAACCCAGCCCGGACGGGTTCGCCGCGGTGCACATCGCCCCAGATCACCCCGGGGATGTCCCCGACAGCCAGGAAGTACGCCTGGTGCTGGTGCCCCCGGCGCACGTCTACGACCGCCGCCAAGGTGGTGAGTCCCCGGCGGTCACCTGGGCCACCGATGTCCTGGACCGCAAAGGTGCCGGGGCACGGGTGCACCGCAACATGCTGGTGTTCCTGGCCGCGGACTCCGCCCGCTACGAAGAGCTGCAAGCCTCGGTGCGCGAGTACCTGGCGTGGAAGTACGTCCGCGAGAACGCCGACGGGGTGCTCGGCCTGACCGCCCAACAGCGCGGACAAGCCGAGGAACGGGTCAAGCGCGCCGACCGCACCCTGACCGACCGGCTACTCGGGGCCTACCACTGGGCGCTGGTACCCACCCAGCCCGACCCGACCCGACCGCTGCACCTGGAAGCGATCAAAGCCGAAGGCAGCAGTGAGGACCTCGCGCAGCGCACCGCCAAGCGGCTGGTCGACAAGTCCGAACTGGTGCTGCGCCGCGCCTCCGGGGCGATCCGTCTGGACCTGGACACCACCTTGCACACCGTGTTCGAGCGCGACGGCCACATCAGCTTCGGCGCACTCTGGGACTACTACACCACCTACCCCTACCTCGCGCGGCTGCGCGATCGCACCGTCCTGCAAGACGGCCTGCTCTCCGCCCTGGACACCCCAATCGACTGGGAACATCAAGGCTTCGCTCTCGCCGACGGCTTCGACGGCAACACCTACACCGGCCTGGTGCTGCCGACCGACGGCGCTGGTGTCTCACCCGCGACGGTGGATTCCCTGCTGCTCGTCGAGCCGAAGCGGGCCATCGACCAGCGGGACCGCGAACCCAAACCCGGCCCCGAGCCAGAACCTGCACCAGGGCCGGCACCTGGCCCGGGCCCCGCACCGGGACCAGGTCCGGGACCACATCCACCGGTACCGCCGCGGGTGGAGACGACCCGGTTCTTCGGCACCGCCAAGCTCGACCCGAGCTTCTACGCCCGCGACTTCGGCCGCATCACCTCCGAGGTGATCCAGCACCTGGCCGCCGTCGACGGCGTCGACCTGGAAGTCCGGCTGGAGATCACCGCCGTTGCCCGTGACGGGTTCGACGACGCCAAGATCCGCACGGTCTCCGAGAACGCCCGCACCCTGAAGTTCGAGCAGTCCGGCTTCGAAGAGCAGTAGCCACCGCCCCGACAATTCTTCGAAAGGCAGCGGTATCGATGGCCTACAAATCTGACGACTCCGACTTCGGCGACATCCTTGGCATCGCCGCGGTGGCAGCTGCTGCCGTCGCAGGTATAGGCGGGGCGCTCGCCTTCGCCGGTAAAGCCCTCTACGACTATTTCAGCGATTCGTCGGACGAGTCGCCACGCGATCCTTCGGCCAGCCAGGAGCGCCGCGCCGGTAGCGGGTCCGCCGATGAGATGGTGGTGGACTTCGAGGGGCGCACTTGGCCCAGCTCCGGAGTGCTCAAGCAGATGGGATACCGAGTTGGCCGATCAGGTCATGGCCCTGCTCGTCGCCGGAGCATTCTCGAAAAGGTCTACAGAGTCAAGCTGGTCGCGACATCGACCCATACAGCGGAGTACATCCGTGAGTGGGGGGAGCCGAACACCCGAGCGCGCGCGGAGAAGATCGAGCGGTGTCTGGCTGGGTTCATATCCGGCGCTAGGCGCAGGAACGCGGACATGTCCGAAGCGATCGGCGACTGGGAAGACGATCTCGTCTGGTTGAGGAACCACTACCGACTCTGACGGAAAACGCGTTACCGGGCCGACACGATGCCCGCCGACAGACCCAGACGGCGGTCAGGCAGCACTCCCGGCGAGGTAGCGGTACACGGTGGCGCGGGAGACGCCCAGCATCTTGGCGATGTCGGTGGCCGCGATGCCCTTCTCCCGGAGGTCACGCGCCTTGGCGGCGTCGGCATCATCGACCTTGCGGGGCCGACCGCCCCTGCGCCCGTTGGCCGCCGCCGCAGCCAGACCTGCGCGGGTCCGCTCGATCATCGTGTCGCGCTCGAGCTGGGCGAAGGCGGCCATGATCGTCAACATGGCCTTGCCCATCGGGCCGTCGGTGTGCAGGCCCTCGGTGAGGCTGCGGAAACCGATGCCGTGCGAGGTGAGCTGCTCCACGACCTCCAGCACATGCCGGGTATTGCGGCCGAGCCGGTCGAGCTTCCACACCGTCAGCACGTCGCCTTCGCGGAGGTGGTCCAGGCAGGCGTCGAGCTCCGGCCGCTGCGCGGTGGAACCGCTGACGCCGTGGTCGGTGAAGATTCGGGCGGCCCCGGCGGCCTTGAGCGCGTCGAGTTGGAGTTGAGGGTTCTGGTCGGTGGTGGAGACTCGCGCGTACCCGATGGTGGCCACTGACGCTCCCGTCGCATATTCCCGTTGATTGACCGGTTTTGAGAATACCGGTTATGCGACAGGTTTTCAAGACACTTGAGACGTGCGTTAAGCCTGGACGCGCAGCCCGTGGTCGGCACGCTGTCGCAGTCGCATCAACCCATCGTTTTCGAGACGAGGCTGCGGGCCGTGGGCGACCAGGCTAAGCGGGAACCAGCTAGCTGCGGAACTCACGGCTGGACGAACAGGGTCCGACCGACGGGACCACGTCTCGAGTCGTAGAACGGCAGCCAGCCGAGCGAGGACCAGAATCTGTCGGCATCCTCGCTGTACGCGAAGAGCCGCCGTTCCGGGTGCCGGTCGGCCAGGCCACGGACCACCTTGGTCCCGATGCCACGCCGCCGGGCCGCGGCGGCCACCTCGATGAACTGGACCTCCAGGCGCTCGCCTCCGAGCTCCGGCACGCTCTCGTAGTTCGGGTTGATGCCGCCTGGATCGTCGAACTCGACCCGTGCCACCTCGATGCCGCGCTCGCGGACCTGCACGAACCAGGGTTCGTCGAGCTGCCGGTTCCACCAGTGGGGGTGTTCGTACGCGACAGTGGAGTCGAACGGCGGCGTCCTCCAGTCATCATCGGCGGCCGAGCGGCGGAGATCGGTGAACTCCAGGTCCATCTCAGTCCTGCAACTCGAACGGCACCGCGGAGTAGTAGCGGTCGAACTGCCGGTAGTCCGAGATGCCGCTGATCAGCCGCACAACCGCAAGTTCGTACTGGGTGATTTCCAGGCCTTGGTGTCCACCGCCGAGCGGCACAATCCCCCGGCCGCCGTCGACGTATACGTAGTTGATTCGGTCCACTACGGAGCCGCGCCAGAAGATGTCCGCGAGGCTGATCTCGCGGATCTGGGAGTCTGCGAATGCCTCCGACCACCTGAATGTCAGGTCGCGATCGTACCGACTCTCGGGCATCCCGTACGCGATGGTCACGTCGATGTCCGGGCGGTACACGGCCAACTCGGCGTGGCTATCGTGGTCGATGCCCGACGTGTTGTTGGCGGGGCTGCTCCACGAACCGAAGCGATCGCGGTAGGTGGGTCCTGCCGACCTGACGCGCTGCCAGTCCGCCGGACCCGAGTTGGCGACGAGAGCCCGCAGCTCATCGAAATTCATGGCATCTCCCGCGGTGTCTGAATGCCGCTCTCTGCGGCGGGTTCTACGTTAGCCCGCAAGACCGACAGGTCGTCGCAACTGCCCCAGTCGGTGCAGCGGCTGCGCTCCGGTTGGGCTCGTCAACCTCGCCGTCCAGTCGGAACTTAGCGGCGGCAACTCATGAAGCCCCTCCGAGGTACCGAGATGCACTGACAGATCATGTGGCTGTAAGACGATGAGATGGCGGGTGACTCGGCTGACCCCGACCAGGTGGGGCCGCCCGGCTGGTGACGAGCACGCTCAAGTGGGGAATTTTAGTGAGCGCGGTCAGAGCGATGTTCCGGAAAGTCGACACCGCTCCCACTTGATATCTGGTGGCGTGTCTCTGTAGGACGACTGTAGTGCCGTCTCGCTGAGGATTTCTTGTCCTGCAGGGCTTTTGGGACGCAACCTGCATGCCCCGGCGGTCTTCAACAGAGCTGCAGTCATGCCCATCTCGCTCCTGAAGGTCCCAATGTTGCTGGTCAGCACGGCTTGAGGCGGCGAGTCGCATTAACCGTCAAAGGATCAAGAGATAGTCACCTGCCGTCTTGGGACGCCATAACCCGAACGGCGGCGTCTTACCCGCCCGCGTGGGACGACGAACAGTCCGGACGCACGGTGCTCAAATTCTGAGATGGACTGTAGCGCCGTCGCTTAACCGCGCTGACCTCGGCGCTGAACTCCGACCACAATTGCAGCCCCTGCCCGGTTTCCTTGAGGTCGGCCAAGATCCTCATCGGGGTACGCGAACCCCCGTGCGCGGACGCGGTCGAACCCTTAGACGGTATGGGGGGCTGGGGCCTCACTCACATGTGACCGTGGGTTGCCGACAGGAATCAGGTCCTGGCCGGTAGAGCCACAAGATGTGGGAGGCCCCAGTGAAGGTTCAGCGTACGAGTGTTGGTTTGGATGTGCACGCACGTTCGGTGATCGGGTGTGCATTGGACGGGGATACCGGTGAGGTATTCGAGCGTCGGCTGACCCCTGATTACGGGGAGATCCTGGACTGGTTGCGGTCATTGCC
>NZ_UWOA01000012.1:0-91180 GCF_900604305.1 Mycobacterium sp. P7213 | reverse complement strand
CGACGAAAACAACGCATCGGCATCCCAGCGATCCGCCGGAACCCGAACAATCCCCGAACCCTCATCACACAACAACCGCCACAACGCGGCCGGCCCATCCACCCCACCAGGCAGACGACACCCCACACCCACCACCGCGATCGGCTCGGTATCGCCAGCCTCGGCAACCGCCAACCGCGCCGTCAAATCATCAATCTTGCGCAGCGCCTCAGCAACAATCGCCCGACGATCCGGCCCCCCGACCGGCGCAGCACTCTTCTCGCTCAACTCAACCTCCCCGAGAGCCGCGCGAGCAGCTCGTCATCTGTCATACAGACCGAGCAGTAGCATCCAGTCGGTCGAACCCGTCACGCTGGTAGATCTCCACGCAGCTGGAACGGCGGATCTTGCCGCTGGTCGTGATCGGGATGGCACCCGGCGACACCAGGACCAGGTCTCCACTCACCAGGCCGTGCGCCTTGGACAGCGCAGCGGTCACCTTGCGACGGACCTCGGTCAGCCTGTCCAGAATCTCCTCATCGGACCCCCCCTTGTTCTTGAACTCTGCGATCGTAACAAGCTGCTCGGAGTGGCTGTTCGGGATCGAGACCGCGGCCACACGCCCACCGGTGATCTCCTGCACGGTTGCCTCGATGTCGTCCGGGTAGTGGTTGCGCCCGTCGACGATCAGCAGGTCCTTGATCCGGCCGACGATGTAGAGCTCTCCGCCGGAGATGACACCGAGGTCGCCGGTCATCAGCCAGGGCCCCTGCGGTGTGCCCGGCGTGGGCTCGACGAGCTTGCCGCCGAAGGTAGCTTCGGTGGCCTGCTGGTTGTGCCAGTAGCCCGCCGCGACGTTGGGCCCGTGCGTCCAGATCTCGCCGACTTTGCCTTCCGGATTCTCGGTCTGGGTCTCCGGGTCCACGATACGCACGGTGCAGGCCCGAGGAACACCGCAGCTGACCAGCTCGACGCCGCCTTCGGCGCCACTGGGCTCAGCTGTACCGGCCGCCAGCTTGGTGTAGTCGAACCGCGCGGTCGGCGGCGGATTTCCGGGAGTGTTGGACGTCAAGTAAACGCTCGCCTCGGCCAGCCCGTAACCGGGACGCAGCGCGGCGGCGTTCACGTTGAACTTGGAGAAGCGGTCGACGAAGCGTCGCAGCGTCGCGGCGTGAATCCGCTCCGCACCGAAACAGAAGGTATGCACGTTGCTCAGGTCGAGACCCGCCATGTCCTCATCGGAGGTCCGCCGCACGGCCAGCTCGTAGGCGAAGTTCGGTCCACCGGTGAATCCGACGGGAACCTTGGCGAGTTCCTGCATCCAGCGGGCCGGCTTCGCCAGGAACGCCATCGGGCTCATGTGCACCGTGTGCACTCCCAGGACCAGCGGGTAGATGACGGTTCCGAGCAGACCCAGGTCGTGGTAGAACGGCATCCACGACACCAGGTTGAGTCCTTCGGGCGCTTTTCCGCCGGTCAGCGCGAAGGTGTCGTCAGCCATCTGCACCATGTTCGACACGGCGTTGGCATGAGTGACCATGACGCCGGCCGGGGTCCGGGTCGAACCCGACGTGTACTGCAGGAAGGCGACCTTGGTCTGTGCCGTCGCGCTGGGTGCTGCCACCGGCTCGGAGTCGAGGTCCAAGGCGTCGACCTCGATAACCACCGGCGGCTTTCCGCCCAGGCCCTTGATTGAGCTGGCGATGTCGCCGACAGCCGACGTGGTAGTCAGGATCGCGGCCGGGGCGCTGTCCCGCAGTGCCGCCGACACCCGCTCGTCGTGCACGCCGAACATCGGCACCGGCAGCGGGACGGCGATCAGGCCCGCTTCCAGCGCACCGTAGAACCCGACGATGTACTCCAGGCTCTGCGGGGCCAGAATCGCCACCCGGTCGCCCGGCGAGGCGCAGGTTGCCAGTTCTGCCGCCACTACCCGCACGCGGTTACGCAGCTGCGACCAGGTGACGGTTTCGCGGTAGCCGGCGGGGTCGACGTCGTAGTCGATGAACGTGTACGCAGGCTCGTCCGGCTTGTCCCGTTCGAGGTTCGCCAACAGGGTCGGGATGTGCGTTTCAGTTACCGACATTGCGTTGTCTTCTCCTTGTGCTGTCAGGTCCGTGGACCTCACCTGCTGAGTACTTCGGCCCCGTCGAGAGTCATTGCGCTTGCTGTTGAACTGACGGTTTCGCTGCGCAAGGTCCCTGCACAGCGGAGGTATGCAATTGGATTAGCGACATTTGGGATGGGCCCCCCGCGGGGATCAGCTCTGGCGGGCATCCCTGGCGGAGTTGCTCAGCTGAATACGTCAGCCTCAGCACAGGTCGGTTGCTCGCCCTGCCGGGTGGAGACGGGGGCGGGGACCTCCGAGCGCCGGGATCGACCGGCCGACACGGCCGGTGCGGATGATTCGACCAACGACACGGGTTACCCCTTCTGGATGTTTGAAACCTGCGCTAAAACTCCTTGGACCCCGACATCCCAGGTGTTTCCCTCCGGCGGAGGCTACCACGGACGCGCTGTTGACAGGCAATTTGTGGCCCACATCCAGCGCAAACGCAGCAGATCCGCCATACTAGCGGAGAAGTCAATTTCGTGCATCACGAGTAACTTCGGCACCAAGAGCCCATTAACAATCCAGACCGGGCCGGCCGGGTCAGCCCTGGCCGTACCGCGCGATCTTCTGCTCGATATCGCCGACCAGTTCCGGCAGGTGATCGTTGAGGTAGAAGTGGTGTCCGGGCGCGGTGAACACTCGCGCGCTGAATTCGGCGGTGGTGCGCTCGGCCCAGGGCCCGACCTTCTCGGCGGTGGCGACGTCATCTTCGTCACCATGGAACGCAAAGATGGGGCACGACACTTGCGCCTCGGGCGGGCAGTCGTAGTTCGCGATGGCTTTGAGGCCGCGCAGAGTCGGCAGAATCTTGGCCGCGAACTCCTCGTTCTCCAAGAATTCGGGGTTGACTCCCGTCATGGAGCTGACGGCGTCCAGCAGGCCGCGGTCGGACTCGGGAATGTTGTCGTAGCCGGCTCGTCCCGGGGCGCCCGCCGCCGACACGAACAACGCGGCAATCCGGTGTCCGTCCGCCTCGAATCGGCGGGCCACCTCGAACGCCAGCAGCGCACCCATGCTGTGCCCGAAAAAGGCGACCGGCCCGTCGGACGGGGCCGGCGGCGCGACGGTCTTGCAGACCTGGTCAGCAAGGTCTTCGATGCTGGTGAAGGCGCCGAGGTCGTGAGTTCCGCCCTTGCCCGGGTATTGCACTCCGATGCGCTTGACGTCGGTGGTGAACGTCTTGGAGAAGGGAACGTAGTACTGCGGCGATCCGCCGGCGTGCGGGAAGATGTAGAGCTTCGGCGTACGGTCAGTCACTCGGCAACCTTACCGGCGGGCCAAGACGCCGCGGACCCCTCCCGCGCGCGGACCGGTGCACTAGCCGGTCGCGGCGTCCGGCGCGGCGAACGGCTCCCCCAGCTGCGGGATCGGGGTGTAGCCGTGCCGGCGTCCTCGGGCGACGCCCCGTCGGATCAAGGCGGCCGTGCCGACGAAACCGGCATGGTCGAGCGCCACGAACGGGGTCAGCAGCCGGTTGTGCACGAAGCCGATCGCCAGCCCGGAGGCGGGATCCGCCCAGCCCATCGACCCCCCGAGGCCGACGTGGCCGAAGCCGGGCAACACCGGCGCGAACGGGACCGCGTGATAACCCAGGTGGAACGCCAACGGAACGCCGACGGTGCGGTCCAGTTGCAGGCTGCGCGGACCGGTCAGCCCCGCCACCMGCCGGCGCGACAGGAGTTGGGTGCCGTCGATCTGCCCGCCGTTGGCCAGTGCGCCGTAGAGGCGAGCCAAGCCGCGGGCCGTGGCCACCCCGTTGAGGGAGGCGGCCTCGGTGTCCAGGAACGGGATGCCACCGCGAACGGTGTCCATCACGCCAGGGAAATAGATGGCGCCAAGCCCCCCGTACCGCGTCGCCGCGGCGGCCCTGGGCACCAGCAGGTCGATCACCGGGTTCCGGCGGCTGCGCTGCGGCATGATGATCTCCGCGGCGACGGTGGGAGCGCCGGCGGGTGGCCGGCCCAGGTGCAGGCCGTCGACACCGAGTGGCCCGGCCAGCTCCGTGCGGAACAGCTCGCGCATGCCGACGCCGGTGACGGCGCGAGCCAGCCCGGACACCAGCCAGCCGTAGGTCAGCGCGTGATAGGCCGGTTTGCCGCGTTCGGGCCCCGGCGCCGCAGCGGCCATTCGGGCTTCCATCGTCACGTGGTCCAGCAGGTCTGCCCTGCTGGCGCCGTTGAGGTGGGTCAGGCCGGCCCGGTGTCCCAACAGCTCGCGGACGGTTATCGCCGACTTGCCGTTTGCGCCGAACTCCGGCCAGTACTGCGCCACCGGCACGTCGTAGTCGAGCAGTCCCCGGTCGACCAGCCGGTGGATGACAGTCGAGGCCGCACCCTTGGTCGCCGAGAACACCATGGCTCCGGTGTCGGCCGACCACGGCACCTGCCCTGCCCGATCCGACCACCCGGTCCACACGTCCACCACGGGCTCGCCGTCGAGGTAGACCGCCAGCGCCCCGCCGCCGTAGCGGCGGCCCGGGAACATCGCGGCGAAGGCGCGCACAGCACAGGCGAAGTTCGGATCGGCCGCGCCGTGCACATTCGCCGGAAGCCCTGAACGGCGAATGTTGAGATGCTGTGTCATGGTTGGGAATCTACCGCGCCGACCCGCGAACATGAGCCGGATTACCGCACGCGCGTGCCACTAATCCCAGATGGCACCGAGGATGCGCTGGGCGGCCAGCGCAGGGGTCAGTTCTCCGCTGAGTACCTGCTGTTCCACCTCGGTGCGCACGTCTCGCACCGCCGGGTCCGACAGGGCTCGTTCGAGCACGGCGTCGCGCACCAACTGGCGGGTCCAATCCACCTGTTGCGCCCGTCGCCGGGCGTCGAATTCACCGGCGTCGATCAGCGTCTGTCGATGGCGCTCCACGGTCTCCCAAAATTCCGACAGCCCGGTGCCCTCGATCGCGCTCATCGTCAAAACCGGTGGTCGCCAAAGCGTTTCGCGGGGATAGATGAGCCGGATCGCGGTCGACAACTCCCGCGCAGCCATGCGCGCCTCGGCCAGGTGGTGGCCGTCGGCCTTGTTGACCACCACGATGTCGGCCAGCTCCAGCACACCCTTCTTGATGCCCTGCAACTGGTCACCGGTGCGGGCCAGCGTCAAGAACACGAAGGTGTCAACCATGTTGGCCACAGTGACCTCGGATTGGCCCACGCCGACGGTCTCGATCAGGATCACGTCGAAGCCGGCGGCCTCCAGCAGCACCACCGTCTCGCGGGTGGCCTTGGCGACCCCGCCCAGCGTGCCCGACGTCGGCGACGGCCGGATGTAGGCGCGTTCGTCCGCGCCCAACCGTTGCATCCGGGTCTTGTCGCCGAGGATCGAACCACCGGTGCGCGTCGACGACGGGTCGACCGCCAGTACCGCGACCCGGTGGCCTTGCTCGATGAGGTGCATTCCGAGGGCTTCGATGGTGGTCGACTTGCCCACCCCGGGAACACCGGTGATGCCCACCCGCCGAGCCCCGCCGGCATCCGGCAACAGCGCCAACAGCAGTTCCTGGGCTTGCTGGCGGTGATCGGCCCGAGAAGACTCGACCAGGGTGATGGCTCGGGGCAGCACGGAGCGGTCACCAGCGCGTACCGCCGCCGCCAACTCGGCAACGGTGTCAGACACGTTGTCGACCATCTACGTCGGGTCTGCCGCCGGTTCTGCCTGGTCGGCGAGCTCATAACCACGCTGGGACGCGAGGGTCTTCAGCAGGTCCACCGCAGCATCGGCGATCACCGTGCCAGGCGGGAAGATCGCGGTCGCCCCAGCGGCATAGAGCTCATCGAAGTCGCCGGGCGGAATGACTCCCCCGACCACGATCATGATGTCGGACCGGCCCACTGCGGCCAGCGCGTCACGCAGCGCGGGCACCAACGTCAGGTGCCCGGCAGCCAGTGATGACACCCCGACCACGTGCACGTCGTTGTCCGCTGCCTGGCGCGCCACCTCGTCGGGGGTGGAGAACAGGGCGCCGACGTCCACGTCGAAGCCGATGTCGGCGAACGCGGTGGCGATCACCTTCTGGCCACGGTCATGCCCGTCCTGGCCCATCTTGGCGACCAGGATGCGGGGCCGACGGCCGTCGGCCTCGGCGAACTTCTCGACCAGGGCGGATGCGCTAGCGATATTGCTGCCTTTCCCGACTTCGTCGCGGTAGACGCCGGAGATCGTGCGGATCTCGGCCTGGTGGCGACCGTATACCTTCTCCAGAGCGTCGGAGATCTCGCCGAGCGTTGCCTTGGCCCGGGCGGCGTCGATCGCCAGTGCCAGCAGGTTGTTGCCGAGCCCGTCCTCCCCCGACTGGCCGCTGGCGCCGGCAGCCCGGGTCAGCTCGGCCAGGGCGGCCTGGCAGGCCGATTCGTCACGCTCGGCGCGCAGCGCTTGCAGCTTGGCCAGCTGTTCGGCGCGCACCCGACTGTTCTCGACCTTGAGGACCTCGATCTCTTGGTCTTCGGCGACCTGGTACTTGTTGACGCCGATCAGCGGCTGACGCCCGGAGTCGATCCGGGCCTGCGTGCGGGCGGCGGCTTCCTCGATGCGCAACTTCGGGATGCCGTCGCTGATCGCCTGGGCCATGCCGCCGTGCGCCTCGACCTCCTCGATGTGGGCCCGGGCTCGCTGCGCCAGCTGATGGGTCAGCCACTCCACGTAGTAGGAGCCGCCCCACGGGTCGATCGGCCGGGTGGTGCCCGACTCCTGCTGCAGCAGCAGCTGGGTGTTTCGGGCGATCCGGGCGGAGAAGTCGGTGGGCAGCGCCAGCGCCTCATCCAGGGCGTTGGTGTGCAGCGACTGGGTGTGCCCCTGGGTGGCGGCCATCGCCTCGATACAGGTACGCGCAACGTTGTTGAACACGTCCTGGGCGGTCAGCGACCAGCCGGAGGTCTGCGAATGCGTGCGCAGCGACAGCGATTTCGAGCTCTTGGGGTCAAACCGCGCGACCAGCTCGCTCCACAGCAGCCGTCCGGCCCGCAGCTTGGCCACCTCCATGAAGAAGTTCATGCCGATGCCCCAGAAGAACGACAGCCGAGGCGCGAACTTGTCGATGTCCAGGCCGGCGTCCAGACCGGCCTTGATGTAGTCCACTCCGTCGGCCAGGGTGTAGGCCAACTCCAGATCCGCTGTGGCACCGGCCTCTTGGATGTGGTAGCCCGAGATCGAGATCGAATTGAACTTCGGCATCTTGGCGCTGGTGTAGCCGAAGATGTCGGAGATGATCCGCATCGACGGCTTCGGCGGATAGATGTAGGTGTTGCGCACCATGAACTCTTTGAGGATGTCGTTCTGGATGGTGCCGGCCAGTTTCTCCGGCGGCACCCCCTGCTCCTCGGCGGCCACCACGTACAGCGCCAGGATCGGCAGCACGGCGCCGTTCATGGTCATCGAGACGCTGACCGCGCTGAGGTCGATCCCGTCGAACAGTTGCCGCATGTCGAGGATGGAATCGATTGCCACCCCGGCCATTCCGACGTCGCCCTGCACCCGGGGATGATCCGAGTCGTAGCCGCGGTGGGTGGCCAGGTCGAACGCGACCGACAGACCCTTCTGGCCGGCCGCGAGATTGCGGCGGTAGAACGCGTTGGAGTCCGCCGCGGTCGAGAACCCGGCGTACTGGCGGATCGTCCACGGCTGGTTGACGTACATCGTCGGGTACGGCCCGCGTACAAACGGCGCTTCACCGGGGAAGCTGTCCAGCGGGTAGCCCTCGGCGACCGCGGCGGAGCGATCGGCGGCGGTGTACACCGGCTTGACCGCAATTCCCTCCGGGGTCTGCCATTCCAGCTGCTCCGGTGTGTAGCCGTGCGCGGCCGCSGCGGCCGCGACGTGCTCGGCGACGGCGGCCTCGGTCACCGGTTCGGCGACGCGGTCACCGTGCAGCGCCACCTCGGCGAAACTGCCGAGCGTGCCGTGTGAGGTGCTCGTGGTCATGGCTCTCAGGCCCCCAATCGGGTCAGTAAGTCCGACAGCGCCTGCACCGCATCGATCTTCATGGTCAGGTAGTCGTCCGGCTTCGGATCGGTGTCGGCGTTGGGTCCGCCAGGGCCCCCTAGAGCCGTGGCCGGGCCCGCCAGATAGACCCGGTCGACTCCGGCGCTACGCGCCGCCTCGATGACTGCGGCCGCTTCGGCACCGTAGCGGGCATCGCTGCCGCACAGCACCGCCGCGGCGGGCGAGCCGGCGTCGGCGACGGCGGCGGCGACGGCGGCCACCTGCTCGGCGTCCACCGTGCCGGGGTTGATCACCGCGATGCCGCCGGAAGCCAGCAGGTTCGCCACGAATGTGGTCCGAATGTTGTGTTCGGCCATCGGCCCCAGCGGCAGCAGCAATACCTGCGGCCGGGCGCCGGTGCGCGCCAAGTACATGTCGGAGCGGTCACGCAACTCCTCGAACTGCGCCGCGTAGCGCCGCACACCGGCCGGGGAATTCTGCGTCGCGGATGGCGGCAACGGCGCCTCATCGAGGTTCGGGTACTCATTGACCCCGGTGATCGCGCTGCGCCGATGTGCGATCTCGTCGGCCCGCGCGGCGGCCACCTCGGCGATCCGCTCGGCGATGTGCTCCCGCGCGGCCTCGAATCCGCCGAGCGCCTCGATCTCCTGGAATTGACGCCACGCCTGCTGCGCCAGCTGTTCGGTGAGGTCTTCGACGAACCAGGAGCCGCCCGCCGGGTCCAGCACCTGACCCAGGTGCGACTCCTCGAGCAGCAGCAGCTGGGTGTTGCGGGCGATCCGCCGCGAGAACGTCGTCGAGGTGCCGGGCTGCCCACCCGGAATCACCGCGTCGAACGGCCACACCAGCACGGTGTCGGCGCCGCCGACACCGGCGCCGAAGGCGGCCAGGGTGGTGCGCAGCATGTTCACCCACGGGTCACGCTGCGTCATCATCGCCAGAGACGTCTCGGCGTGGACGACGGCGGCGCCCGCTTCTGGCACCCCGGCGACCTCGGTGACCCGCGCCCAGAGTTGGCGCGCCGCCCGGATCTTGGCGATGGTGATGAACTGGTCGTCGTCGGCGGCGATCCGGAAGCTGACCTGGCGGGCGGCGTCGGCCACCGACAGGCCGGCCTCGGTGAGCACGCGCAGGTAGGCCACGGCCGCGGCCAAGCCGGCAGCCAACTCCCCCGACGCACCCGCGCCCAGGTTGTGCAGGGCCGGGCCGTTGACGGCGATAGCCCGCACCCCCGGATGGGCGGCGGCCCGCGCCGCCACCGCGACCACCTCGTCGATCGACGGCGCCGGACGGTCCGTCAGGGGCGCGGTCAGCGGGTCGGCACCCAGATCCACCGACAGGTTGGCGCGGTTGTCCGGGTCGAGCGCGTCGACCAGCGCCAGCATGGTCTCGGCGGCGGTGGCGTAGTCGCCGGCACCGGCACCGTCGAGAAGTACCGGAACCAGGTCCAGGTAGACGTCGTCGAATACGCCCCGCAACTCGGCGGCCGGCACCCCGGTGTCCCCGACCCGCAGGGTCAGCGCGCTGACCCCGTCCGTCAGGGCACTCAGAACGGCGCCGTTGGCGTCAGTGGCCGAACCCGGCCCGCCGATGGGAAAGACCTCGGCGACCTTCCAGCCGGTGTTGACATCGCGGCGGGCGTCGGCACCGCGCACGAAGGGCCACTGGCCCGGCAACGGTGGCTCCGGCCGGGCGTCCAGCGCGGTGTAGAGCGCCCGGACGGCGAAGCCGCCCTGCCCCGCCAGCCCCTCCACCGGGGTGTCCAGCAGCCGCTCCGGCTCACCGCCGGTCTCGGCGTCGATATCGGCCGGCTCGCGGCGCGCGCTCTTGGCCAGCACCCCGGCCACGGCCGCACGCCAGCGGGCCCGGGCCTGCTGGATGCCGGCGGGTTCGGCGGACACCTCGATTGACACCGGCGACTCCTGTGGTTACTCGCGAGTAACTGTGGAAGCGCTACCCGACATGTGTCAACCAGGCTAAATGATGCCGATCAGCCGAGACGGGTGAGGTGTGCCGAGCGGCGAAACTCCCGCTGAGTGACACGAGGTGTTCACCCACGGCCCGTAGTCTTGGGCGCTGTGACGCCCGCCTCGACCCGAATCGCGCAGGTGCTGCGTGGCACCCGGTCGGCAGTCCTCGCCACCGCGCTGCAAGTGGGGCTGCGACGATTGGCGTTGACCACGGCGGTCACCCTGAGCTTGGTCGCGGTGGCGCTGCTGGTCCCGGTGCCCTCCGCCGTACAGCTGCGGGACTGGGCGCAGACGTTGGGGCCGTGGTTTCCGGTGGCGTTTCTGCTGGCCCACACGGTCGTGACGGTGTTCCCGTTTCCACGGACCGCCTTCACGTTGGCCGCCGGCCTGCTGTTCGGCCCGTGGCTGGGCGTCCTGCTTGCCGTGGTGGCCAGCGCATTGAGCGCGGTGGGGGTGTTGATCCTGATGCGGGTATTCGGTTGGCAGTTGAGCCGGGTGGTGCAACACCCGCGACTTGACGCGCTCGACACCCGCCTTCGCCAACGCGGCTGGCCCGCGGTGGTCTCGCTGAGGTTGATTCCGGCGATCCCGTTCTCGGTGATCAACTACGCCGCCGGTGCCTCGGCGGTGCGACTCGTGCCGTACACGGTGGCCACCCTGATCGGGCTGCTGCCGGGCACGGCCGCGGTGGTGGTGCTCGGCGACGCCCTGACCGGTGAGGTGAGCCCGTTGCTGTTCGCGGTCTCGGCCTGCACCGCCGCGGTCGGGGTGGCGCTGCTGGTGTACGAAGCGCGCTCGCACCGCGTACAGCGGCCCGTGGCCGGCCCGGACACCCGCGAAATCGACTCGAGCGAATCGGTGGCCATCGGCTGATCACGGCGCGCCGACCGGGCCGCGGGTAGCGTGCTGAAGATGCCGTCCTTGGCCGACACCGTCAGCCGATTGTTGAGTTCGCGCCGGCTGATGCGCGCCCCGATCTGGCTGTACCGCGCACGACTCGGCGGCCTCCTCGGCCAGCGCCTGTTGATGCTCGAGCACATCGGGCGCAAGACGGGGGCGCGCCGCCGCGTCGTCCTAGAAGTCATCGACCGCCCCGCCGACGACAGCTATGTGGTGGCATCGGGTTTCGGCGACCGCGCTCAATGGTTTCGCAACATCCGCGCCAACCCCCGGGTGCATGTCTACGTCGGGAGCAGGTCCGCGGTACCGGCCACCGCCCGAGTGCTGGAACAGACCGAAGCCGACCGGGTGCTGGGCCACTACATCGAGCGCCATCCCCGCGCTTGGGAGAAGTTCAGCGCGGTGCTCGAGAAGACGCTGGGCGCAGCCGTGAACCCGCCCAATACGGCACTGCCACTGGTCGAATTGCGCCTGAACCGATAGCGCCGCGGCAAACAACACGAAGCCCTCATTAATCCAGCAACAATTCGGTGAAAAATGGTGGGCGAATAGCCGCCTGAAGGCCCTGCGCCGTTACAGTCCTGATTAGTGCCATGTGCTGGCACAGCACAAATTGGGCAAGTGCCCGACGGAGTGAAGGGACCGGATCAATGGCTGATCGGAACGCCTCGGTGCGCAAATATTTGACCGAAATGATCGGCACGTTCGTTTTCATGTTCGCAGTGCTCGGGATCGTCTTGTCCGGCACCGAATGCGTGGCTGCCACCGCGCTGGGCATCGGCTCGGTGCTGATGGTGATGGTGTATGCCAGTGGGCACATCTCGGGCGGCCACCTGAACCCGGCCGTCTCCGTGGCCGCTTATCTGCGGGGTGCACTGCCCTTGGGCGACTTGGGGCCCTACATCGTTGCGCAGTTGGTCGGTGCCCTCGCCGCGTTCGGTGTGGGATTCGGGTTGTGGCATGACAAGTACGCCACGGGCACACTTGATCTGACCGGCACGGTCTGGGCCGCATTCTTGGCCGAGTTGGTATTCACATTCGCGTTGTGTTACGTCGTTTTGCACACCGCAACCAGCAAAGACAGCGCCGGCAACAGCTTTTACGGTCTGGCGATCGGCTTCGTGGTGACCGTGGGCGTGGTGGCGGTCGGCGCGATCTCGGGCGCGGCGTTCAACCCGGCCATCACCTTCGGTCTGATGCTGTCGGGGATCTTCGCCTGGAAGTTCCTCTGGGTCTACCTGATCGCCCAGTTGCTCGGCGCGGTAGTGGCCGCCTACGCCTACAAAGCGACCACGCTCGACGAGCACACCGCCGCGTCCCGCCGGGGCTGAATCTCCCCCGGAAACCCCCGGGAACCCCGAAAGCTAGGACTCCAGGGCCCGTACCCCGCCCCCAGCGGTGTGCGGGCCCTGCGCGGTCATCGCGGCGAACACCATCAGCAGCAGTACCGCGGGCACGATGTTGGCGATCCGGTTGCGCACGCGCAGGTGGATGCCCAGCGCTCCGGCAAAATACAACGTCAACAAGCCGGTGGTGAGCCGGGCGACGGCCGGGAAGCGGAACACCGATGCCAGCCCCAACGCGGTGGCGGCCTTGGCCACCGGGACCGCCCAGCGGACCTCCTCGGGAATCCGCATGGCATCCATGTTCTTGGCGACGTAGGGCACCGGGACCGCCGACGCCACGGCGTCACCCGCCAGGAATGCGGCCAGCGCCGCGTAGGTCGGCCGTGCCGTCAGCGCGCTCACGCCGGACCGGGATCGAGCTGCGGCGGCAACACGCCCTCGACCGGCTTACGCGCATCCGCCTCGGCTTTGGCGACGGCCTGGGCGATCGCCGGGTCGGTCTGGGTGGTGAACCAGTCGGCGACTTCGTCACTGTCGTCCTCGGCCCGGTGCCGGGGCTCGTCATAGGGCGAGGGCTGGTAGCGGAACACGCCGTCCTCGCCGGGGGCACCGAGCAGTTTGGTGAAGCCCTGCAGTGCGGTGCCGAAATCACTGGGCACCACCCACACCTTGTTGGCTTCTCCCCGGGCCATCTCCGGCAACACCTGCAGGTACTGGTACGCCAGCAGCTCGGGGGTGGGCCGAGCGGCCTTGATCGCGGCGAAGGTCTTCTCGATGGCTTTGGCCTCCCCCTGAGCCTGCAGGTAGGCCGCGGCACGCTCACCTTGGGCGCGCAGCATCCGGGACTGCCGGTCGGCTTCGGCGGCCAGGATCGCCGCCTGCTTGGCGCCCTCGGCGGTGAGGATCTCGGACTGCTTCTGGCCTTCGGCCTGTTTGATGGCGGCCTCGCGCTGTCCCTCGGCGGTCAAGATCATGGCCCGCTTCTCGCGGTCGGCCTTCATCTGCTTCTCCATCGATGCCTGGATCGACGGCGGCGGGTCGATGCTGCGCAGCTCCACCCGGGCCACCCGCAGACCCCACCGTCCGGTCGCCTCGTCGAGCACGCCGCGCAGCTGGCTGTTGATCACCTCGCGGGAGGTCAGCGTCTGCTCCAGCGTCATCCCGCCGACGACGTTGCGCAGCGTCGTGGTGGTCAGCTGTTCCACACCGACGATGTAGTTGCTGATCTCATACACCGCGGCCTTGGGGTTGGTGACCTGGAAGTACACCACGGTGTCGATGTTCAGGGTCAGGTTGTCCTCGGTGATCACCGGCTGCGGCGGGAAGGACACCACCCGTTCACGCAGGTCGATGCGGGCCCGCACGCGGTCGATGAACGGAACCAACAGGGTCAGCTGTCCGCTGACGGTGCGACTGTAGCGGCCCAGGCGTTCGATCACCGCTGCCTCGGCCTGCGGGATCAGCGCGACCGACTTGGCGACCACGATGATCGCGAACACCACCAACACGGCCAGCAACAGCAGCCCGGTTGTGACGCCTTCCATGACGATTCCTTTCGTTACAGGATCTTGCCGACCACGGCGGTAGCGCCGTCGATGTGCATCACGGTGACCTGCTCCCCCGGTTCGAAGACGTCGCCTTCGGTGAGCGCGCGGGCGGTCCACACCTCGCCGCCCAGCTTCACCCGGCCACCGTGTTGTTCGACCCGGTCGAGCACCAGGGCGGTCTTGCCCTGCAGCGCCAGCACCCCCGTGTCGCCGCCTGTTTCGGCCCATAGCCGTCGCCGCAGCGCGGGACGGACCAACGCCAGCAGCAGCACCGAAACCACCAGGAACACCGCGCCGTCGGTCCACAGCGGCCAGTCGGTCAGGGCGCTGGCCGCCGCCGCCGACAGCGCACCACCGGAGAGCATGAGCAGGAACATGTCGCCGGTGAGGGCCTCGGCTCCTGCGAGCCCGAGTGCGAAGACCAACCAGATCAGGGCAGTCGGCATGCGGTCAGGATAGCCCGAGAACCGCCCGTACCTGTGCGGTCCAGCAACGAAGGGGCGGCAACTACACTGCCTTGCATCATGTGGTGCCCGAGTACTTCCCTGTCGGTGTGGGCCAACGCCTGGCTTGCCGGCCGAGCCGCACCCGACGATGTGTTGGACGCACTATCGGCCTGGGCGCCAGTGCAATCGGTGGCCGCCCACGACGCGGTCGTCGCGAGCAGCGTCGGTCTGTCATGGCCGGACGCGTGCGACGGCGGCGCCGCCGCCCTGCTGCAGTTGGTGCGGGGTGCGGGGCCCTCGGCCGCCGGAGCCGGCATCCGCCCGGTGTTTCCGGTCCCCGGCGACGTCCGCGGACTGCCGGCCGGGACGGTCTTTTCCCAGGAGGCGATCCTCGCCGGCGAAGCCGTTTTGCTCGGCTCTTCGGATGCCTCGACTCCGATCGGGCTGGTTCCGGCGTACTCGGAAGACGCCGACGCTGATTACGCCGCCGAACTGTGCTGGACCGTGTTCCCGCTGACCAGCGTGCCGGCCGGCGAGCAGCACGATCTCGGTGACGCCGAGTACTCGTTGCGGTCGGCGGTGCGGACGGCCGCCGAAGCATTGGGCTCCACCGGTTCGCGGTGGGCCGACTACGGCGTGGCGGATCCGCGACTGCGTGTGGAGCAGATGATGGAAGCTGCTCTCTTGCACAGAATTCCGGACCATGCGCCGAACCGTGCGGTACGTGTTCTGCAGAGCGCCGCCCACGTCGAGGCGATCATCACCGTCAGCGCCGATCTGCTGACCGCCAGCGCTCAGACGTCGGCGGCGGTGCAGCGCGCCGTGGATGCGGTCGCGCCGCTGGCGAGCGTGGTGCGCGCGGCACGCAGCGCAGCGGTGACCGAGATTCTGCAGTCGGCCTGGCGCAACTAGCGAGCCGGCGGCGTCACGGCCGCGATGCAGTGCGATGAGCCGCATGGCGCGCCGTCGACCCCGAACCCACAGCCCAGGCCGGGCGGACCGGCGACGCGTTCGGGTGCGCAGCCGTCGCGCAGCTCCTCGACCAGGCCGCGGGCCAGCCGGGCCAGTCGTCGATCGGCATTCGGTGTGGTCGCTCGCGCGTAGGCGATTCCGGCCTTCTGCGCCGCAGTGCGGACTTCGTTGTCGAGGTCCCAGAGCACCTCGATGTTGTCGCTGAGAAAGCCGATCGGGCACACGATCACCGCGGGCACACCGGCGTCGGCCAGGGCTAGCAGATGTGCTTCGACGTCGGGCTCCAACCAGGGCACCTGCGGCGGCCCCGAGCGCGACTGCCACACCTGGTCGTAGTCGGTGTAACCCGCGGCGGCCGCGACCAGACTCGTCGCGTGGGCGACCTGGCGGCTGTACAGCCGTGGACCGTAGCGTGCGTCGGCGCTCACCGGAATGGAGTGCGCGGTGAACACCAGCCGGGCCGAATCGCGCAGGCCCGCCGGCAGCGTGTCGGCGGCGGCGCCAATCGCCTCGGCGAACATCGCCACGAACAACGGGTGGTCGAAGTACTGGCGCAGTTTCACCAGTTCCGGGGCCTGATCCCCGACCGCTCTTCGCGCCCGGGCGATGTCCTCGGCGTACTGGTCGCAACCCGAATACCCGCCCCACGCCGAGGTCGGGAACACCGCGGCTCGCCGCACACCGTCGGCCGCCATCTGCGCGACGACATCCTCGACGTAGGGCTCCCAGTTGCGATTGCCGAAATACACCGGCAGACCGGGCGTTTCGGCACGCATTACCTCGGCCAGCTCGCGATTGATCCCATTGATCGGCGACACGCCACCGAAGTGCAGATAGTGCTCGGCGACCGCGTCGAGCCGGGCCGAGGGCACGCCACGTCCCCGGGTGACGTTCTCCAGGAACGGCCGAACCTGTTCCGGGCCTTCCGGCCCGCCGAAGGACAGGAGTAAGACGGCGTCTACATCCATCCGCCGTCCTATCTACAGCAACTGGGTGTGCGCGCCACCGTCGGCGTAGACGACCGTTCCGGTGGTGGACGGCAGCCAGTCGGACAGCAACGCGCAGACGGTCTTGGCCACCGGCGTCGGGTCCTTCATGTCCCAGCCGATCGGGGCCCGCTGGTCCCAGCCCTCCTCCAGCAGCCGGATCTGCTCGCCGGCGCCCTCACCCAGGGCACCACCCACGATGGCGCTCATCGCCAGTGTCCGGATCGGGCCGGCCGCAACGAGATTCGACCGGACCCCGACCTTGCCGGCTTCGCGCGCCACGAACCGGTTCACCGACTCCAGGGCACTCTTGGCCACCGTCATCCAGTTGTAGGCCGGCATCGCCCGCGTGGGGTCGAAGTCCATGCCGACGATGCCCCCGCCGGGGTTCATGATCGGCAGTACCGCTTTAGCCAGCGAGGCATAGGAGTATGCCGAGATGTGGATGCCCTTGGCGACATCCTCGTAGGGGGCGTCGAAGAACGGGTTGATGCCCATGCCGGTCTGCGGCATGAAGCCGATGGAGTGCACCACGCCGTCGAGCTTGTTGCCCTCGCCGATCACCTCGGTGACACGCTCGGCCAACGAACCCAGGTGCTCCTCGTTCTGCACGTCGAGTTCGAGCAGCGGCGCCGGCTCCGGCAGTCGGTCGATGATGCGCTGGATCAGCCGCAGCCGGTCGAACCCAGTACACACCAGCTGCGCGCCGGCCTCCTGCGCCACCTTGGCGATGTGGAATGCGATCGAGGAATCGGTGATGATCCCGGTGACCAGGATCCGCTTGCCTTCGAGAATGCCTGCCATGAAAAGTCCCCTATCTTGAACTGAACGAGTCGCTAGTGGCCCATGCCCATGCCGCCGTCGACGGGGATGACCGCGCCGGCGATGTAGCTCGCGTCCTCCGATGCCAGGAAGCTGACCGCGCCGGCGACCTCCTCGGCGGTGCCCACCCGCTTGGCGGGGATGAAGTCCAGCGCGCCCTCCTGGATCCGCTCGTCGAGGGCACGGGTCATCTCGGTGTCGATGTAACCGGGCGCAACCACGTTGGCGGTGACGCCGGCCTTGGACAGCTCGCGCGAGATCGAGCGGGCCATGCCGATCAGACCCGCCTTGGCGGCCGCATAGTTGGCCTGGTTGCCGATCCCCCACATGCCAGAGACCGATCCGATGTAGATGATCCGGCCAAAGCGCTTGCGCTGCATGCTGCGCGACGCCCGTTGGGTGACCCGGAAAGCGCCGGTCAGGTTGGCGTTGATGACCTCTTCGAAGCGCTCCTCGGTCATTCGCATCAGGAACGCGTCTTTAGAGATGCCGGCGTTGGCCACCAGCACCTCGACGGGGCCCTGGTGCTCCTCGACCTCTTTGAAGGCGCGGTCGACGGCGTCGTTGTCGGTGACATCGCACACCACCCCGAACAGCCCCTCGGGTGCACCGGAGCCGCGGTGCGTCACCGCCACCTTGTGGCCGTCGGCGGCCAGTCGCTGCGCGATCGCCAATCCGATGCCCCGGTTTCCACCGGTGACGAGGACCGAACGGGACACAAAGGCGGGCTTTGCTGCGGGGGCTTCGCTGTCTGTCACCGGCATAACCTATCGAATCGACACGTTGACTCTGCGCACAGGGCGCGGGCTACTCGCACTTGCGCGCCGGGCGCGCAGAGTCAAACCCGGAAGGGGTGGGTGGGACCTAGGCGGGCAGCCGCCGGTTGAGCAGCAGTGCCGCCAGCGCGGCCACCGCCAGAGTGAAAGCACCGAGGCGCAGCCAGCCGGTGCTGGCGTCACCGCGAATGGTCTCGAAGCCGATCTGGTCCTGCAGGGTCGCGTAGACCTCTTTGAGCTGCTGCAGGCTGGAGGCGGTGTAGGCGCTGCCGCCGGACAGGTCGGCGATCTTCTTCAGCGAATCGTCATCGACGGGCACCGGTTGACGCTGCTCGTTGATCTCGACATAGCCGTAGGCCGTGCCGAACGAGATCGTCGAGACCGGAACGCCCTGGTCCTTGGCGGTGCGCGCTGCGGTGAACGCCCCCTTGGGATTGTCGGGGTTGGACGGCACGGTCTCCTTACCGTCGGAGAGCAGCACAATTCGGGCCGGTGGCGGGGTGTCACCGCCGCCGATGACCGCACCCACCGTGGCGATCGCCTGCAGCGCGGTGAAGATGCCTTCACCGGTGGCGGTGCGGTCGGCCAATTGCAGCTTGTCGATAGCAGCCTTGGTGGCTTCGCGGTTGGTGGTCGGCGAGGTCAGCACCGTCGCGGTGCCGGCGTAGGCGATCAGGCCCAGGTTGATGCCTGCGGTCAGTTCGTCGGCGAACTGCTTGCCGGCCTCTTGGGCGGCTGCCAGCCGGCTGGGCGCGACGTCGGTGGCCCGCATCGACTGGGAGACGTCGATCACCAGCATCACCACCGCGCGGTTGCGCGGAATCCGGACGTCGTGGGTGGGGCCGGCCATCGCCACGGTGAACAGCAGCAACGAGCTGATCAGCAGGATCGCTGAGAGGTGCCGCCAGCGCGTCGGCGATTTGGGCGCCACGCTCTCCAGCAGCTCCATGTTGGCGAACCGCAGGATCCGCCGGTGCCGCGCCACCTGCATGAGGATGTAGAGCGCGATCAGACCCAGGATCGCCAACAGGAACAGAAAGAACCACGGGTGGGCGAAGCCGGTAAGCGTCATCGGCCCGAGTATCGGCAATGTCATAACAGACCTGTCTTTGTACGGGTCGAGGTCACGGCGTTCCCGCCAGCGCCCCGCGCCGGCGTGACTCGACGAAACGGACGATGTCGGCAATCCAGTCCCGGTCGGTCCGCAACCCCAGCAACGGCGCGCCGCAGCTGCGCAACGCGCGTGCGACGTCGGCGCGGTGGGCCACCGCGGCCCGGGCGAAATCGTCGCGCAGTTTGGCGTCGATGGTGAACTCCCGGGTGATCCCGGACTCGGTGTCCTGCAGCACCACGTCGCCCACGTCGGGCAACTCGACGTCACGCGGGTCGAGGATCTCGATGCCCAGCACCTCGTGGCGGGCGGCGATCGCTCGCAGCGGGCGCATCCAGTTGATCGGTCCGAGGAAGTCACTGATGATGACTGCCATCCCGCGCCGACGTTCGGGCCTGCGCAAGGCGTCGATGGCCGCCGCCAAGTCACCACGCACCCCGGCGGGGGCCCGCGGAATGGTGGCGATGGTGCGCAGCAGGGTCTGCTCGTGGTTGCGCCCCGAGCGGGCCGGTACCCGCACGAGGCGGTCACCGTTGGCCACCAGGGCGCCCAGCCGGTTGCCGCCGCCGCTGTTGAGGTAGACGATCGCCGAGGCCGCCGCCACCGCCAGGTCACGCTTCTCGCAGGTGGCGGTGCCGAAATCCATGCTGGCCGACATGTCGACCACCAGCCAGGTCTCCAGCTCGCGGTCGGCGATCATCTGGCGGACGTGCGGATGGGTGGTGCGGGCCGTGACCGACCAGTCCATCCGGCGCACGTCATCGCCGGGCTGGTACAGCCGGGATTCGCCCGGCTCGGAACCCGGGCCGGGGATCAAGCCGAGGTGATCCCCGTGCAGCACCCCGTCGAGCTTGCGCTTGACCGTGAGCTCCAGGGTGCGCAGTGCCGCCGCCAGCTTGGGGTCGCGGATTCCGCCGCGCAGCATCGACGGCGGTGCGGTGCTGGTTCCCGGTGGCTGATTCGATCCAGCCCCGGTGTCGGGGTCGCTCACCGACCGCCGGCCACTGCCGCTGCGGTCGGGGCACCTGGTGCCGACGAATGCTGTTGCTGCGGAACGGCGTTCACCTGCGGCAGCGGCACCGTCTGCAGCACCCGGTTGATGACGATCTCCGGGGTGATCTCGTCGGCGAGTGCGTCGTAGGACAGCACCAGCCGGTGCCGCAGCACGTCCGGGATGACCTCGATGACATCTTGCGGGATCACGTAGTCGCGGCCACGGACCAGGGCCAGCGCCCGGGACGCCGAGATGATGCCCAGCGAGGCACGCGGCGAGGCACCGAACGACAGCCAGTTCTTCACGTCCGGCATGCCGAACTGCTCGGGCTGGCGCGTTGCGGTGATCACTCGCACCACGTAGTCCACCAGGGCGTGGTGCACGAAGTTGTTGGCCGCCAGCGTCTGCAGCCGCACCAGGTCGCCGGTGCCGAGGATCTGCTTGGGCTCCGGCGGGGTCACGCCCATCCGGTAGATGATCTCGCGCTCTTCCTCGGGCGAGGGGTAGCTGACGTTGATCTTGAACAGGAAGCGGTCACGCTGCGCTTCAGGCAGCGGGTAGACGCCCTCGTGTTCGATCGGGTTCTGGGTGGCCATCACCAGGAACGGGTTGGGCAGCGGGAAACTCTTGCCGCCGATGGAGACCTTGCGCTCCTGCATGACCTCCAGCAGCGCCGACTGCACCTTGGCCGGTGCGCGGTTGATCTCGTCGGCCAGCAGGAAGTTGGTCATCACCGGGCCGAGCTCGGTGTCGAACTCCTCGCGGCCCTGACGGTAGATGCGGGTACCGATGATGTCGGTCGGCACCAGGTCCGGGGTGAACTGGATCCTGGCGAAGCTCCCGCCGACCACTTTGGCGAAGGTCTCCACGGCGAGGGTCTTGGCGACACCGGGCACGCCTTCGAGCAGCACGTGGCCCTTGGCCAGCAGGCCGACCAGGATGCGCTCGACGAGCTGGTCCTGGCCGACGATGACACGCTTGACCTCAAAGATGGCCCGCTCCAGCGCGTGTACGTCGGCGGCGAGCCCGCTACCGCCGACTGTGCCTGTTTCGGCACCGGCCGAGCCGGGGAAACCGCTGGCGCCCGCGGGCGTCCCATCCGATGACGTCATCGACAAATCCTCCACAAAGGTCGGTCAGACACAACTGCTTGCACGGCGCACGGCCGAGGGGCAGCGTTGTGCCCGCGTTTCACTATTCCAGGGTTAGCAGCATCCGTCGACGTAAGGGCCGTCCCGAATGCGTCAGTACTCGATGATGCGGGTCAGATACGGCGTCATTCCCGACGTCCGCACCGGGCTGACGACGACTTTGCCGGCGCTGCCGGAGGCCTCCAGCATCTTCCCGCCACCCAGGTACATGGTGACGTGCTGGCCGCCACCGGGGCCGTAGAACATCAGGTCG
This sequence comes from Mycobacterium sp. P7213, assembly GCF_900604305.1. Lineage (NCBI taxonomy): Bacteria > Bacillati > Actinomycetota > Actinomycetes > Mycobacteriales > Mycobacteriaceae > Mycobacterium > Mycobacterium sp. P7213. Next base: position 69,871 of record NZ_UWOA01000012.1, on the reverse strand, counting down.
CCGCGACGGGCCTGGTTGGGCGGAATGTGCCGACCGGCGTTGTACTGATCACCGGAGAACCGCGGGATCAGCACGCCGACGCCGGCGAACGCGTACCGCATCAGGCCCGAACAGTCGAAACCGACGGTGCCCGCGCCGGAGTCGACGCCCTTGCTGGGACCGGTCAGCGAGCCACCGCCCCAGGAGTAGGGCACGCCCATCTGTGAGCCGCCGCGACGAATCACGTACTCGATGGCCTGCTTGCCGTGCACCCGCTGCCCGGGCGAGACGTTGCCGGTGGCTTCGTCGCCGACGTTGAAGCCGAGGCCGGACAGAAATTTGCGGCCCAGGTCCATGGTGGTCTGGGTGGCCTGTGCGGTGGCCTGCAACGAGGCGTTGGCGATCGCCAAGGGGTCACCAGGCGCACCGGCGCTGATTGTCGCCGGCAGCGTGGGGTCCCACCCCGGGTCCGCCTCGGCCGGTCCGGCCAGGCCCACCATCACCGGAATCGCCACCAGCAGCGACCCGATGAGGCGCGATAGTCGTAGAGAACTCAGTTGCATTGCACCGCCGTCAGTACTCGATGTATCGGACTACATAGGGCGTCATCCCGCTCTTACGGACCGGTGACACCTTTACCGTCTGACCCACGTCGGGGGCCTCCAGCATCAGGCCGTTGCCGAGGTAGAGCGTCACGTGCTGGCTGCCACCGGGCCCGTAGAAGATGACGTCGCCACGACGCGCCAGCGCCGAGGGGATCTGGCGGCCCATCTTGTACTGCGAACCCGAGTAGTGCGGCAGCTTGATGCCCACCCCGGCGAAGGCGTAGAGGATCAGCCCGGAACAGTCGAAACCGACCGTGCCCGAACCGGAACCGATACCGCGGCCGGGCCCCGCGGCGGTGCCCCCGCCCCAGGAGTAGGGCACGCCGCGCTGCGAAAGACCGCGGCGGATCACGTACTCGGAGGCCTGCCGCCCGTAAACCCGCGGGATCTTGCCGTTGTTGATCCCGGTGTCGTCGGGCTTGGCCAGTCCCAGCGACTGCAGGAACTTCTGGCCCAGGTTTGCCGTCACCTGCGCCGAGGTCTGCGAGATCCCGAGCACCTGGTTGATCACCGCGATCGGGTCGCCGGGGACGTCGGCGCTGGGGATCATCGGCAGGGTCGGGTCCCAGGGGCCGTCCCACTGCGCGGGCTTGCCGACGGTGGGGCCGACGACCGGACCGGCGGGGTTTCCCCACCGGTCACCGGCGGGAGCACCGGCCGGAGCCGGCCCGGATTGGGGCTGCTCGTGGCCACGGGCCGCGGCGAGTTTGGCCTGCGCCTGGTTGCGTCGTGCGGCCAGCCGGTCGATCTCGCCCTGCTGCTCGCCGAACTTGCGCTGGGTGTCGGTGAGCGCAGCCACCGCGGCGTCCTGACTGGACTGCGCGTCGGCGACGGCCTGATCGGCCTTCTGCTTGGCCAGCCGGGCGGCCGACTCCTTGTTCAGCTGTTCGGTGCGGGCCTGCTTGAGCTGGTCCAGCGCCCGCTGGGAGGAGAGCGCCAGGGTCTGGCCGGCCGCGGCCGTGGCGATCATCTCCGAGGGGTTGGCCGCGGTCAGGTAACTGTCGGAGGGTCCGTTGACATACGTGGACGCGGCGAAGGTGTTGAACCGGCGCTGCGCGGCGGCGATCGCGGCGTCGGCGTCGGCGATTGCCTGCCGGCCGGACTCCACCTCCTGCTGGGCGGCGGCCGCGTCCTCGCGCGCAGTCTGCAGATCCACCAGGGCCTTGTTGACGCCTTCCTTCTCCTCGGCGATCTGCGCGCCCAGGTTCTGCAGCTGCTGGTTGGCGTCGGCGACGTCGGCGATCAGCGCGGCGATGCCGTCGGGATCCTGGCCGGGGTGAGCCGCCGCCAGCCCCGGGGTGCCCAGCACCATCGCGGCACTGAGCACCGACACCGTCGCAGGTTGGGCGAACCGGATCGCCATACGGAACACAGAGCCATCGGAGCCACAACGGATGCGTCTCATTCGGCTTGGATCTCCTCGGACTCTGAGCAGGCGGCGCCGCACTTCGGCCGGTGGCAAAAGCACAGAAACAACAGGTACAACAGCTGCGCCTTTTGAGACCATACGTCACATCAGTCACTGGAGAAACGTTCGTAACAAACTACATTATTGTAGTTAAGCGCGTTGTGACCCTACGGTGACCTAATTATTTGCGACAGCCCGCCACCGGGCGACAATTAATCGCCCGGTTTCCGTGTTTTCGGCGGTAAGGCCGCTAGTCGGGGACGCTGGAGCGCTCCGCAGCCTGTTTGCTGCGTCGCTGCAGGAAGCGGGTCCCGACGGCTGCCGCGGCCACCCCCACCAGCAGCACCACTGTCATGCCCGTCCAGGGCAGATCCGGAGCGGTCAATTCGTGCAGGAAATTCTGCGCGGAAGTCACCGGATTACCGGTTTTCGCATGATCCTCGGCGGCTTCCAGCTTGGACCGGTGAAACTGGCCGCTGTAGCTGCCGACATAGTTCGTACTGACGACCAGGACCGTGGAATCCGGATAGTCGTAGCCGACCACCGTGGCGACGTCGCGCAGTGCGGTGTCCATGCCCGGGTTGCGGGCGACCTCGACGATCTTGAGGTCGATGCCGTCGCGGCCCGCCTGCGCCACCACTTCGCGCAGTGCCGGTACGTCGGCCGCCGGGGCGCTCACCCCGTCGGCGGCGACAGCAACCTTGACCAGCGCCATGCAGTCGTCGGGCGGGGTGGCCGGGTCAAGGCCGACGGTGAGGCAGAGCTCGCCGGGGATATAGGCCGGCGGGTGCTGGATCGTCACGGGTGTTGACGGTATCAAGCGGACGGGTCTTTTAGGCCTGCCTGGCTGAGGCAGGGCGCCAAACGGCGTATCACACACGTGATGCATGCGATGGCCACCGCGGCATGTACGCAGGCACTGCATGCTCATCGTCATCCTGGTCCGGCAGGACGCGGCGCGCATCGCGCCACGTCATGGAACGCGCGAAACCCAAGACTTTCAGACCTATTGAGACGCCAGAACGGAGAAGGAAACCGCAAAGTGCGCTAGGCGGCTGAGGCACTCCCACAAAAGGGATTGCGCGCGGTACCGGCATCAAGGGTTGATCGCACGTGAAACCCTTTCGCCGACCTCCCACAGCTTGTCGGGGTCGAGACCCGAGACCGGGATCCAGGGCGCAGAACCGGTGTGGTTCAGACCCAGCATCCCTGCCAACTCCGCAAAGCCGGGATGCCCGCTGACGCCTTTGAAGTTGCTCTTCCAGCAGCCGGCAATCATCAACTGCCCCGCATCGACTTTGAATTTATACGGCGGAAACCTCCGCATGAAGGGATAGACGAACATCCCACCACGGGGGCGCTGACCGAAGAAGAGGTGGCAGTAATCGCCCCTCGCCGGAAGCCGGCTGGTCTGCTGCACCAGCTCCAGAACCCTGCGCAGGAAAGCGCGGTCGGATTGATCTTCGACAGCATTGACGAAGTCCTCCGGAGCCCAGGGATCAGTGTCCCGACCGTCGAATTTGATCTTCAGCCCCTGGAACAGTCCGGTACCCGACGTAGCGGTCGCCGATGCTCGGCCCGTCAACCACACCCGCAGACGCTCATCGTTCCCGGGCGAGTCTGCCGAGAGGGTTTCGTCGGCGCGGTTCGGCCGAATTCGGGTGAGGCTGGTGATGGTGTCATCGGATGAGTACTGCACCAGAATTGTGATGCCCTCTTTGCTGAACTCGTCGAGACGCGAGAGATGGTCCACCTCCCAGCCGAACTCGGATGCGAGGTCGAGTGTGTCCAGACGGAATGAGGTCGGGTCGGTCACTGCACTCCTTCTTCGATTGCGGTTGACGAAAGCTGCACAGCCAAGCCATCGATCTGCTGCAGCAGCTCAGCCGGCCGCAGCGCCAAATCAAGCGCGTGGCAGTGGATCACGATGCCGGAGCGCCGCACGGTGTGTACGCTCACCGGTTCATTCCCCTTGGCGTAGATCAGATGTCCCTGCCCCAGCCCTAGGACGGTGCAGTATGCCAGCATCTGATAGAGGTCGGCGTTGGGGAATCCGTCGTAACGTTCGGCCTTGTACTTGGCGTCGATGACCGCCACCGGGACCCCATGCTTTCGGCAGAGTAGGTCGGGGCGCATCGCAGTCTGGCGTTCATCGTCGAGGTGCAGTGACGCCTGCTGTTCACACCGCCATCCCGACGCTGTCAATGCCTCGGTGAGTGCGACGGTCACGAAGTCCTCGAACACCCGCCACATATCGAACATGTAGCCGGTCACCCGCAGACCCCCAGCGCGGTGTTCGAAAGACTCGGCGGCAAGCACGATCTCGGCCAAGCGCAGCGCCGAATGGTAACGGGAGTTGAGCCGGGTGGGCTGCCAGCGGGGCAGGGCGGCGCCGCGGGAGAGCACTGAGACGTCGGCGAGGGTTCGCCGCAGCCGCCGCAGTCGGCGTCTGGCCGTTTCGGTGATCCGCGGCACGCTCAGCAGCCGTAGCGCGGCGGCCAGCAACAGCTGGTTCTCGGCGATGTCGACGGTGAAGTCGTCGTATTCGACCGCGACCGGCACCGGGAGGCCGTAGAGCCGGGTCATCTGCTCGGCGGCGAGCAGCCGCCCACGCAGCACCGGCAGGGTATCGCGCACCGTGCGGTAGCCCTGCAGAACTCCCTGGTCGACGGCGCGCGAGGCAAGCCGGCTGAAGGCTTCGGCGATGCCGGGCAGCAGTTCGTCGGCGCTGATGAGGTCGACCTGATCATCGCGCCAGATTCGTTGGTCTTTGGCATATCCGATCAAGAACAACAGTCGGTTCAGGTCGGCGATCTTGGGGCGGACGATGAGCTGACGCTCCCCTACCGTGACCGCGCCGACCTTGCGGCCGGCGGCGACCTCGTAGCGGCCGGGGTCGTGCGTCGGGGTCACCGTGACCAGACTGAGTTGCTGGAATGCGCGGTATTCGCCACCGGTCAGCTCGATGGTCTGCGAATCGCCGCCCTCAGTGAGGATCAGCGGCGACGGCGCTGTCATCGTGTTCCACAGTCGAGACGGCAGGCGGGTAGGCGACGTCGACACCGGCCTGCACCGCCTTTTGGATCGCCGCCAACCCGTATCGGGTGATCACATCCACCGAACGGTCGCCGTAGTGGTGCTCTTCGAGCAGCGGCAGGATGGCGGTGCGCCACACCCGCTCCAGCCCGCGCTCGTCACCGTCGTAGATCGCCCGCCGCATGAAGTACGACGGCCCGATCTTGAAGTCGGCGTCATCGATGCGGGCATTGAGCTCGTCGAGCAGATCAGCGGCCTCGCTCGGGTGGCCGTTGTCGGCCAGCCATTTGCGCAGGATGCCGCTGGTGGGTTCCTCCGAGGGGTGCAGGGCCAGGAAGGCGAATCGGCGCCGCATCGCCGCATCGACCAGGGCGATGGAGCGGTCGGCGGTGTTCATCGTGCCCAGGATGACGATGTTTTTCGGCAGCGTGAACGGTTCGGTGTCATCGGAGGAGTACAGCAGGTCGATCGCCTTGTCGCGGTACTCCAGCAGGAAGTACAGCTCGCCGAAGATCTTGGCGAGGTTGCCCCGGTTGATCTCGTCGATGATCAAGACGTAGACCGCGGTCGGATTCTCGTTGGCCCGGTCCACCAGGGATCGCAGCGGCCCGGGTTTGAGCGCGAACCCGACCTGCCCTCCGCTCTGACCGGTGGGCCGGTAGCCCTCAAAAAAGTCCTCGTAGGAGTAAGCGGGGTGGAACTGGACGATCTTGACATTGGGTTCGGTGGCCAGATGGCGGGCAAGTTCCTGGGCGATGTAGGTCTTACCGGTGCCCGGTGGGCCGTAGAAGATCAGCTGCGGGCGGTCCCGCAACAGCTCAACACATTCCTGCAACCACCACCGTGGCACGTAAAGTCGTTCGGCCAGTTCGGCCGTGGCGTCCGGCAGGTGCATCGCGGCCGCGCCGGCCGGGGGCTGTCGACGCTCGGCCAACGCGACCAGGGTCTCGAGGTGCTGACTCAGATCGAGCACCTCGCCCTGAGCACCCAGTCGGGCGGCGACCTCATCGGGCAGCTCGGCCAGGAGCAGCGAGTTGTCGTACCACTTGACCGGACGACGCAGGTTGGAACGTCCATCGCTGCTGTTGACGTACTCGGCATCCCCGGTGATAACCCCGAAGTACACTCGGCCCTGGCTGACGGTGACGACGACGTCCTGGGGGTGCATGCGGTTGAGGAACGCCCCGAACTCGTCGAGCTTCTCCTGGCGCTGAGCGTAGCCCGAGGATCCGTAGTCCTCGTCGACGATCGCTTTCAGTTCGTCGCGGCCGATGCCGGGCGTGACCGAGCGCAGCAGGCTGGCGGCCAACGAGACGGTGCTCTTGCGCCGCCAGATCGGCACCATGTCTTGGCCTTTGACACCTGCACCGTGCACTTTCCAGGCGTGCTGGACGGGCGGCTCGGGTTTCTTCAGCCAGCGGTCGATCCACGGTTTGGCGTAAAGGTCGACATGCCCGCCCTCCGCTTCGGTGATGGCCTCGTAAATTTGCGCGATATCGGCGTCGAGGTCCCCGGTCGGGCTCGCCAGGTATGTATCGGCGAAGCTGTTGCGCAGCAGCTTTCGGTGCTCGACATTGACGACCGGCAAATAGAAGTGGGGGAAAGCCAGGTACAGAAGCGATTGGCGTTGTGCCGCCTGACCGGTGGGTACGGCATTGACCTCCTCGCGGAAGATCAGCGGATCGCCCAGTGCATCGACCTGCCGCTGCCCGGGCAGCGACTTGAAGTGGCGAGCAACCTCAATGAGGTAGACAATCTGCGCCCAACGGTAAGTGGTGAAGGCTTGCCCTCCGTGGAACACGCCACCGCCCGCGAGGGCAGCTTCGACATCCTCCGGCAGTGCCACCGGGTCGCCGCTCATTCTCAGCACGCTCTCGACCTGTTTGACCTTCAGCGCCCCGCCCAAGTTCTCAATGGGAAGCGTATTGAGGATCAGCAGTTCGGCGAACAACTGCACGGCGGCCGGCGACGAGTCGGCCAACTGAAGCTGCAGCTTTTCGAAAAAGCCGCCGGGACCGGCGTTGGGCCGGTCCACATAGTCGCGGGTCAGCTCGTCCAGGTTCGCCACCGTCCAGATCGGTTGACCGGGCGTCAGCAGCGAGTCGTCTTTGCCCAGACCCGAATCGATGATGCGCCGGCCGACGGCTTCGACCGCGACGGCGGCTCCACTGGCGAACGTCCCTACCGCGTTCATCGCGCACCTACTTTGCTCTTCGTGCTCGGATTGTCCAGCGGCGACGTGTACGGAACTCCGGTGCGCTCAGCTTCGGCCATCGCGTCGTAGACCTCCAGGATCATTTTCTTGGTGCGGAATTCGCCGTGCTCGGCGATGTCCTTGCGTTTGACGATCGGGAACGTCTCCATGATGTAGTCGACGTCGTCGCGTTCGATGCCGTAGAGGCGGAAGAACGCGGCGTCGAGTTCAGCGCGCAGCGCAGATCGGAACTCAGTCGATCCCCAGCCGTCGGACCTTAGCCAATCGACCCGCCATGCCAGCCACTTATCGGTGACCTCACCTGCCGACCACGGAGTATCCGCCGTCAGGGTGCTAGGCCACGGAACCGGTGTCTGATAGACGGTGAAGTACTTGAGGTGGGTACCACCTACCTTCTGCCGCGTTGCGAAATCGTAGGCGAAGCTGGAAAGACACGCCACGAGGGGTCTTGGATCATAGGAGGGGAGCATCAGAAGAGTGCCGTCCGGCGTGGCGGTCAACGGCAGAATCGAGCAGATCATTGTCCGTTCATCAGTGCTTCTGCAAATGTCTCGCCACCCCAGCAGCCAGTCACGATCCCAGCGCCCCTCAAGCTTGGCATCAACTTCCCGCTTGTCCACCCAATACCTCGGCATGACAACGAAGTTCGGGTCCTGCTTCTCTGCCAGCGTGACGTCGCGGACGGTGCCGTCGCGCTCGTAGGTGGCCCAACGATGGTCGTAGTGGTGGATCATCTTCGCCTCGTACAGCGGCAACATCCGCTCCTCGCCCCGCTCGAACACGTTTCCGCGCAGCACCCACCCCTCGGCTTCCAACTCCTCGCGCGTGTGGAACAGCCCCGAGTCGTTGGACATATCAAACATCCGTATGAACTTGATGCCCCACGGGTTTCCGTCGGGATCGCCTTCGCGGATGAGGATGGGCACCCGGCGGTAGATGCCGAGGGTGATCTCGGCGTCGCGGCGGCTGCGGAACACCGGGCAGGTGCCGGTGTTGGGGTTGAGCAGGGGGATCTCGTCGGGGCTGAGCGTGAAACGAACATTGGGGCGTTGCAGGTCGGTGGGGTCATGGGCGAAGAACGCGAAATCGGCCTCCGCTTCGCGGGCGTCCCGCCCGACCAGGGTGAGCAGACAAAACTTGAAACTGCGATGCACGCCTTCGAAGAGCGGTTTTGCATTTTCGAAGTCGTAGAGGCTGGCGATGGAACCGTGCTCGACGAGATCCTTGAAGAAGTACTGCCAGCGACTTGCCCGACCCGGTGCCGGTGGTCAGCACATAGCTGTTGCCGGATCGGGCGGTTTCAATCGCCTCACGTTGATGACGGTGCAGGGTGATCGGCGCGGTGCCGACATCCGCAATGTGGCGTTTAGGGCGGAATATCTCTTCACATTCGGGGTGAAGCAAACCCTCAGCGACCAGGGCGTCGATCGAGCCGCCCGAGGCAAACATCGGGTTCAGTGACAGCCACGGCTCAGGCCACTGCGCCTGCCTGGCCAGCTCGTCTTGGACGTGCTGGCTGACCCGCGGGTCACGCGGCTCGATGGCGCTGGTCGTGAACAGCCGGTAGTCGTCGATCAGATCTTTGTGTACGCGGAAGATGTCCATTGGGATCACCTAGCGGCGTTCAACGGGACGGCCCAACAGAAACCCTTTCCGACCAGCGTGCTCATGCCTGTGAAGAAACATACCGGGGGCTACCGACATTGGCGGCCGACTCGGAGAAGGCGTGAGACAACCGGTACTTCGCTATCGCCCCCATCCGGCTGTTCCTTCCCGGGGCCGACGACGGGCGCTATCGCTGGGCGAGGACCGTCACTCAGTCAGCCGTGGTCATCGACAGTGATCACACTTGTCGGACCCCCCTATTACTATCGAAAATATGTTCGAACCGCCGATGTCGTGCGATCTGGCAGACCAGCCGGATCTGGCCGTCGCCGACGAGGCCACGCTGGCCGCGGAGGTCAGCCGGTGGGCTCGAGCTGAAGCGATGGCCGCTTCCCGGCGACTGGCCGCGATCGCGGAGCTGACCGCCCGACGCTGCTCCAACGATCCCGACGACCGGGACGGCCGGTCCCGCTGGGCGTGTGACGACTGGGATGGGGTGGCCGCCGAGGTCAGCGCCGGCTGCGCCATCAGCCACGGCAAGGCTTCCGGGCAGATGTACCTCGCCGTGGCGCTGCGCAACCGGCTGCCCAAAGTCGCCGCACTGCTGGCCGCCGGGCGCATCACCGCCGCGCTGGCAGCCACGATCTCCTGGCACACCACCTTGATCGTCAACCCGGCGGTGCTGGCGCTGGTCGACACCACCCTGGCCGCCGACGCACTGCACTACGGGCCACTGTCGCAGGACAAGACCGCCCAGGCCATCGACGCGATCATCGAAACCCACGACAGCGCCGCGCTGCGCCGGGGCCGGATCCTGGCCCGCTCGCGTGATCTGGTCATCGACAAACGCAGCACCGGCCACGGCACCACCCCGCTGTGGGGTCGGCTCTACGCCCACGACGCTGAGGCCCTCGACCGCCGCCTGATGGCGATGGCCCATGGAGTCTGCGACGACGACCCACGCACCATCGCCCAACGCCGCGCCGACGCCCTCGGCGCCCTGGCCGCCGGGTCGCAGACGCTGGCGTGTGCCTGCGGCAACCAATCCTGCCCCGCCCAGACCTCGGCAGACACCGGCGCGGATGACTCACGCACACCGGCGCCGGGCCGGACGGTCATCCACGTCGTCGCCCACGCCGAGACCGTGCAAAGCCCCACCGACGCCCACCGCAACGGCGAGGAGTCACCAACCCCTCCCGATCGCCCCGACGATCTGTTCGCCCCGGCACGCGGCCCCGACCCGGATCCGCCGCCGAAGACCCCGCCAGCATTGGTACTCGGCGGCCCGGCGCTGCCGGCACCGCTGGTGGCCGAACTCCTCGCCCGCGGCGCGATCGTGCGCACCATCCGCCACCCGGGCCCCGAGAGCCCACCGGAGCCGGGCTATCGACCCTCGACCGCCCTGGATGAATTCGTGCGGGCACGCGATATGACGTGCCGGTTTCCCGGTTGCGACCGCCCGGCGCAGGCCTGCGATATCGACCACGCCATCGCCTACCCTGCCGGGCCGACTCACCCGACCAATTTGCGCTGTTTGTGCCGAAAACATCACTTGCTGAAAACTTTTCACCATTGGCGAGATCGGCAGCGCCCTGGCGGGTCTATCGAATGGACCAGCCCCACCGGGGCTACCTACACCACCTACCCCGGCAGCCGCTTGCTGTTCCCGTCGCTGTGCGCCTCCACCGGCGCGCTACCACTCGCCGCGACCGGCACCGCCCGCGCACCCGGGCACACCCTGATGATGCCCACCCGCACCCGGACCCGGGCTCAGAACCGCGCTCGGGCCATCACCGCCGAACGCGCCCGAAACACCAAGCCGCCGCCCAGGTGAGGCCAACCTTACTTTATACAGGACAATCGTACTGTTAGGGTTGTGTCGCCCGTCGGCGCGGACCCGTCGATGGATGAGAACTCGATCTCGGGGAGTTGAAGTGACCAGCAAAGATTCGGTGAATTCGTTCGGAGCCCGCGCCACCCTGACCGTGGGTGAGAAGGACTATGAGATCTACCGCCTCGATGCCGTCCCCGGCACCGAGAAACTCCCCTACAGCCTCAAGGTGCTGGCCGAGAACCTGCTGCGCACCGAGGACGGCGCCAACATCACCAAAGATCACATCAACGCGATCGCCAATTGGGACCCGGCCGCCGAGCCGAGCATCGAGATCCAGTTCACCCCGGCCCGGGTGATCATGCAGGACTTCACCGGTGTGCCCTGCGTCGTCGACCTGGCCACCATGCGTGAAGCCGTAACCGCCCTGGGCGGCGACCCCAACAAGGTCAACCCGCTCTCGCCCGCCGAGATGGTCATCGACCACTCCGTGATCCTCGACGTCTTCGGCACCGCCGACGCCTTCGAGCGCAATGTCGAGCTGGAGTACCAGCGCAACGCCGAGCGCTACCAGTTCCTGCGTTGGGGCCAAGGCGCTTTCGATGACTTCAAGGTCGTCCCGCCGGGCACCGGGATCGTGCATCAGGTCAACATCGAGTACCTGGCCCGCACCGTGATGGTCCGTGACGGGAAGGCCTACCCCGACACCTGTGTCGGCACCGACAGCCACACGACCATGCAGAACGGCCTGGGCGTGCTGGGCTGGGGCGTCGGCGGCATCGAGGCCGAGGCCGCCATGCTGGGCCAGCCGGTGTCGATGCTGATCCCCCGCGTCGTCGGCTTCAAGCTGACCGGCGAGATCCAGCCGGGCGTCACCGCCACCGACGTGGTGCTCACCGTCACCGACATGCTGCGTAAGCACGGGGTGGTCGGCAAGTTCGTCGAGTTCTACGGCAAGGGCGTCGCTGAGGTGCCGCTGGCCAACCGCGCCACCCTGGGCAACATGAGCCCCGAATTCGGCTCGACCTGCGCGATCTTCCCGATCGACGCCGAGACCATCAACTACCTGCGGCTGACCGGCCGCACCGACGAGCAGCTCGCGCTGGTCGAGGCCTACGCCAAGGCCCAGGGCATGTGGCACAACCCCGATCGCGAGCCGGCCTTCTCCGAGTACCTGGAGCTGGACCTGTCCACCGTGGTCCCGTCGATCGCCGGCCCGAAGCGTCCGCAGGACCGAATCCTGTTGTCGGAGAGCAAGGTCGCTTTCCGCAAAGACATCCACAACTACGTCGAAGAGCAGCACCCGACGCCGGAGACCAAGCTCGACGAAGCCATCGAGGAATCCTTCCCGGCCTCCGACCCGGTCTCGCTGTCCTTCGCCGACGACGGTGCCGTGGACGTGCAGTCCGCCGCCAACGGCGCCGAGGGCCGGCCGAGCAAGCCGGTGCGGGTCAAGGGCGAGCGCGGCGAGTTCATCCTCGACCACGGCGCCGTCGCGGTCGCGGGTATCACCTCGTGCACCAACACCTCCAACCCCTCGGTGATGATCGGTGCGGCCCTGCTGGCCCGCAACGCCGTCGAGAAGGGCCTGTCGTCCAAGCCGTGGGTGAAGACCAACATGGCGCCGGGCAGCCAGGTCGTGACCGACTACTACGAGAAGGCCGGCCTGTGGCCCTACCTGGAGAAGCTCGGCTTCTACCTCGGCGGTTACGGCTGCACCACCTGTATCGGTAACACCGGCCCGCTGCCCGAGGAGATCTCCAAGGCGGTCAACGAGGAAGACCTGACCGTCACCGCGGTGCTGTCGGGTAACCGCAACTTCGAGGGCCGCATCTCCCCCGACGTCAAGATGAACTACCTGGCTTCGCCGCCGCTGGTGATCGCCTACGCCCTGGCCGGCACCATGGACTTCGACTTCGAGACCGATTCCCTGGGCAAGGACTCGGACGGCAACGACGTCTTCCTGCGCGACATCTGGCCGTCGGCCCAGGAGATCGACGACACCATCAAGTCCGCGATCAACCAGGACATGTTCCGCAAGTCCTACGCCGACGTGTTCAAGGGCGACGAGAACTGGCGCAACCTGCCCACCCCGGACGGCGACACCTTCGCCTGGGACGACGCGTCGACCTACGTGCGCAAGGCGCCGTACTTCGACGGTATGGGGCTCGAGCCCGAGCCGGTCTCCGACATCAAGGGCGCCCGGGTGATGGCCCTGCTGGGCGACTCGGTGACCACCGACCACATCAGCCCGGCCGGCCCGATCAAGCCCGGCACCCCGGCTGCGGACTACCTGGATTCCCACGGCGTGGCGCGCAAGGACTACAACTCGCTGGGCAGCCGTCGCGGCAACCACGAGGTCATGGTCCGCGGCACCTTCGCCAACATCCGGCTGCAGAACCGGGTGCTCGACACCATCGGGCTGGAGGGCACCCAGGGCGGCTACACCCGCGACTTCACCCAGGAGGGCGGCCCGAAGGAGTTCATCTACAACGCCTGCGTGAACTACCAGAAGGCCGGCATTCCGCTGGTGGTGCTCGGCGGCAAGGAGTACGGCTCCGGCTCGTCGCGTGACTGGGCGGCCAAGGGCACCACGCTGCTGGGTGTGAAGGCCGTCATCACCGAGTCCTTCGAGCGCATCCACCGTTCGAACCTGATCGGTATGGGCGTGATCCCGCTGCAGTTCCCGGTCGGTGAGAGCGCCCAGTCACTGGGCCTGGACGGCACCGAGACCTTCGACATCGTCGGCATCGAAGAACTCAACGCCGGCAAGACGCCGAAGACGGTCAAGGTCACCGCCACCAAGGAGAATGGTGACAAGGTCGAATTCGACGCGGTGGTGCGCATCGACACCCCCGGTGAGGCCGACTACTACCGCAACGGCGGCATCTTGCAGTACGTGCTGCGCAACATGTTGAAGTCGGCTCAGACCGCGTAGACGGCGATCACTCGATGCCCAGGGTCAGCGAGGATCATCTGGCGGCCCGGCGCCGCCAGATCCTCGATGGCGCGCGGCGCTGCTTCGCCGCCTACGGCTACGACCAGGCGACGGTACGACGACTGGAGCAGATGATCGGGCTGTCGCGCGGGGCGATCTTCCATCACTTCCGCGATAAGGACACACTGTTCTTCGAGTTGGCGCGCGAGGACGCGCAGCGGATGGCTGATCTGGCCTCGCGCGAGGGCCTGATCGGCGTGATGCGGGACATGCTCGCGGCGCCGGAGCAGTTCGACTGGCTGGCCACCCGACTGGAGATCGCCCGCAAACTGCGTCACGACCCGGAGTTCAGCCAGGGCTGGGCGGAGCGATCGGCCGAATTGGCTGCTGCCGCAACGGATCGGCTGCATCGACAGAAGCAAGCCGGCCGGGTGCGCGACGACGTCCCCGGCGACGTGTTGCACTGCTATCTGGATCTGGTACTCGACGGCCTGGTCGCGCGACTGGCCTCGGGCGAAGATCCACAGCGACTGTCAGCGGTCCTCGACCTGGTCGAGGATTCGGTGCGGCAGAGCTGATTTCGCTGCGCAGTGACGCCGACCCGCTACGCCCGGCTTCGCCGCGCTCGCGGTCGGCCGCGCGGCTGCGCAGTGGCTAGCGAGATCGGGTGCGGTGGTTGGGCCCACCGCGGCTGCGCATCGCCACACCCGACTCGCGCAGCATGCTGTGCACGGATCCGTACGATCGGCCGGTCGAGGCCGCCAGGGTCCGGATGCTCGCCCCGCCCTCGTAGGCGCTCCGCAACTCGACCAGTTGACGATCGCGTTGCTTGTTCGGTTTCGTCGTTGTCGCCACGTCCCACCATCCCCTCGCCGGCCCAACGGGTTCAGCGTAAGAAGACGGTGCCGCCACCGGGCGACTTTGAGGGAATCAGGCGAGCTCGATCAGATCCCGGTAGTCCGCCGACCAGTGATCCTCGGTGCCATCGGGCAGCAACACCACCCGCTGCGGGTCGAGCGCCTCGGCCGCGCCCGGGTCGTGGGTGACCAGCACCACCGCACCGGCATAGCTGCGCAGCGCGTCGAGTACCTGCTCACGTGACGCCGGGTCGAGGTTGTTGGTCGGCTCGTCGAGCAGCAGCACGTTCGCGGTGGATGCCACCAGACCGGCCAGCGCCAGTCGGGTCTTCTCACCGCCGGACAGCGTGCCGGCCGGTTGCTCCAGCTGCGGCCCGGTGAACATGAACGCGCCCAGCAGTCCCCGCAGATCCTGCTCGGAGGTGTCGGGGGCCGCGTGCAAAATGTTCTCCCACACCGTCGCGGCGTTGTCGATGGTGTCGTGCTCCTGGGCGAAGTAGCCGATCTTGCAGCCGTATCCGGGCTCCAACTGACCCGCGTCGGGGGTTTCGACGCCGGCGAGCAGTCGCAGCAGGGTGGTCTTGCCGGCCCCATTGAGGCCCAGCACGACAACGCGCGAGCCCCGGTCGATGGCCAGGTCGACACCGGTGAAGATCTCCAGCGAGCCGTAGACCTTGGTCAGCCCAGATGCCATCAATGGGGTTTTCCCGCAGGCCGACGGGGTGGGGAACTTGATCCGGGCGACCTTGTCGGCGACCCGTTCCTCATCCAGCGCCGCCAGCATCCGGTCGGCGCGACGCAACATGTTCTGCGCGGCAACGGCTTTGGTGGCTTTGGCGCCCAGCTTCGCGGCCTGGTTGCGCAGCGCGGCGACCTTGCGTTCGGCGTTGGCCCGCTCCCGGCGGCGACGCTGCTCATCGGTGGCTCGGGCGTCGAGGTACTTCTGCCAGCCCATGTTGTAGACGTCGGCCTCGCCGCGCACCGCATCGAGGAACCACACCCGGTTGACCACGTCGGCCAACAGGTCCACGTCGTGGCTGATCAGGACCAGTCCCCCGCTGTGGTTCTTCAGGAAGTCCCGCAGCCAGCCGATGGAGTCCGCGTCGAGGTGGTTGGTCGGTTCGTCGAGCAGCAGGGTGGTCTGGTTCGAGCCGCCCGCTCCCGCTTCTGAGGCGGCGAACAGGATCCGGGCCAGTTCCACGCGGCGGCGCTGTCCGCCGGACAGAGTGCGCAGCGGCTGGGTCAGCACCCGGTCGGGCAGGCCCAGGCTGGTGCAGATCCGGCCCGCCTCGCTCTCGGCGGCGTAGCCGCCCAGGGCGGAGAAGCGCTCTTCGAGCTGGCCGTAGCGGCGGATGGCACGGTCGCGCTCGGTCTCGTCGACGACCTCGGCCATCCGTACCTGCTGCTTCTCCAGGTCGGCCAGGATGGCGTCCAGGCCTCGGGCTGACAGCACCCGGTCGCGCGCCAGGACGTCGAGGTTGCCTTCCCTAGGGTCCTGCGGCAGGTAGCCCACCTCGCCGGTGCGGGTGATGGTGCCGGCGTAGGGCTCACCTTCACCGGCCAGGATGCGCAGCGTCGTCGTCTTGCCGGCGCCGTTACGGCCGACCAGACCGATCCGGTCGCCGGGTTGCACCCGCAGCACCGAGTCCACCGAGTCGAGCAGGGTGCGCGCTCCGGCGCGGACCTCCAGGCCCGTTGCGGTAATCACGCGCGCGTACTCCTGTCGTGGTTATTGCTACTTATCGTCAGTGAAGGCAGGCGGGCGCTTCTCGGCGCGCGCAGCGACGGCTTCCTCGAAGTTGCTGGTCAGCAGGCGCACGTAGAGCTGTCCGAGCCCCTCGGCCTGCATGTGCCCCTCCAGACTACCGGCGTCGAGTCCGCTCCAGAGCGTCCGCTTGGTCAATTCGGCCCCCGGCCGGGAGAAGCCGGCGATCCGCTCGGCCATGTCGTAGCAGGTGTCCAGCAGGTCCGGCTGCTCCACCACGCGCGAGACCAGGCCGATTCGCTCGGCCTCGGCGGCGTCGACGTCGCGGCCGGTGAGCATGATCTCGAACGCCCGCGACGCCCCGATCGCTCGGGGCAACAAGTAACTCAGGCCCAGCTCACTGGCGGTCAACCCGTTGTTGATGCCGGCCGCCCGAAAGTAGGCGCCCGACGCGGCGACCCGGATGTCGGCCGCCAGCGCCAGGCACAGCCCGCCCCCGATGGCCGCCCCGTTGACCGCGGCGATCACCGGCTGGTGCAGGCGCCGTAGGCCCAGGATGATGTCGTCGAGGAGTTCCATCGAGCGCAGCCCGAATGTGGGCCGGGTCAGGCCGGCCACATTGGGCACCGAACCCGCGGACTTGTGGTCAGCGCCCGAGGAGAACCCGCGGCCCGCCCCGGTCAGCACCACCACCCGCACCGAGTTGTCGTAGCTGACTTCTGCCAGCACGTCGCGTAGCGGAACCATGACGTCGAACGCCATGGAGTTCATCCGCTCCGGGCGGTTCAGCGTGATCAGGGCGACGTGCGGGCGTGGGCGCTCGACCAGGACGAATTCGGATTCGGAAGACACGGATGCACGCTATCGCGTGCGCGCACTCAGACCTGCTCGGGCTTGCCGGCAGCGGCCTGCTCGGCCAGGGCGGCCTCGACGTCGAGGTCCTTGACCTGCTGGACCAGGTTCTCCAACGCCGCAGCGGGTAGGGCGCCGGCCTGGTTGAACACCAGGGTGCCCTTCTTGAACGCCATCAGGGTGGGAATGGAGCGGATCTGGGCGGCAGCGGCCAGCTGCTGCTCGGCTTCGGTATCGACCTTGGCGAACACCACGTCGGGGTGCTTCTCGGAGACAGCCGCGAACGTCGGCGCGAACGATCGACACGGTCCACACCAGGACGCCCAGAAGTCGACGAGCACGATGTCGTTGTCGGCGATGGTTTCTTCGAACTTCGCTGCGGTGAGGTCTTGGGTTGCCATGATTGGGGTAACGCCCGGACGCCTCCCGGTGTTCCCGGCGGCCGTCGCGCAGGTGCCGAGTGGTCTACACAGCGGGCTCACAGCTCAGAGCTAGCTGCCCGCTAACTCGACCATCGACGGTGGTAGCACCGGTCGGCGGTATCCACCGTCGCCGATATCAACGAACGGAGACTGCCGATGTCCCCCCGCCCGAGCACACCCACCCACACGATCCGCGCCCTGACCGGAGTGACCGCACTGTTCGCGGCCGGGATGTTCGTCCCGGCATTGGCGCACGCCCAGGGCGACCACGTGATGGGTTCGGTCTCCTCGGTGTCCGGCGACACCTTCGAGGTGGCCCGCTCGGCCGGCACCACCACCGTTTCGTTGGCCGATGACACCCGGATTTTCGAATCGGTGCCCGCCCAGCGCGGCGAGATCACCGCCGGCACCTGCATCAAGGCCGGTGCCGGTCGCGACAGCGCCCCGGCCGACGACGGCGCCATCACCGCGAAGTTCGTGGCGATCAGCACCACGGTCGACGGCCAGTGCCCGCAGCGGCCCGCCGCCGCGGCCGACGCTCCGGCGCCGGCGAAGCCGTACCATGGCGTACGCGGTGTGGTCGAGTCGGTCTCCGGCGACACCCTGACCGTCAGCGGCCCGTCCGGCCCGACCACCGTCACGCTCAACGACAGCACCCGCTTCCGCCGGATGGTCGCCGTCAGCGCGCCGTCGATCAGCCCCGGAAAGTGTGTCGCCGCCGGCGGGACCACCGACGGCGACGGTGTGCTGCAGGCACGCCGGGTCACCGTGTGGGCGGCCAACGGCGATTGCCTCGAGCGGCCCGCGTAGCGGGCCCCAGGCGCCCGCTCGCCAACCCCTACCCCAGCACCTTCCCGTAGGTCTGCCGACCCATCAGATAAGTGGCCTCCACAGCCACGTCGCGCAGGTCTTCCGGCGGAATCCGGCGAGGGTTGTGCGACAGCACCACGAGGTCGGCGTACTTGCCGGGTTCCAGGCTGCCGATCTCGGTGTCCAGCCGCAGTTGCCAGGCGGCGTTGAGGGTCTGCGCCCTGATCGCCGCATCGACGCCGATGCGCTGCTCGGGGGCCAGCACCCGGCCGCTGCCCTTGGCGATCCGGTTCACCGCGGTGGCGATGTTGCCGATCGGATTGGGCGGGGTGACGGTGCCGTCATTGTGGAACGACAGCCGCAGGCCGGCGTCGACAGCGGAACGCGCCGACATCCAGTGCGAGCCGTGATCGGGGCCGAACAACTTGTCCACCAACACATCTCCCCAGAAATAGAGGTGTTCGATGAACAGGCTGGGGGTGATTCCCAGCTTGGCGGCCCGCGCGAACTGATCGGGTCGCATGGCCCCGACGTGTTCGAGCCGGGGTCGTAGCGCCGGCGGTGTGCGCGCCTGTTCGAAGGCGTCCAGCACCACGTCGATCGCGGCATCGCCGTGGACGTGGCAGGAGACCTGCCAATGCTGATCGACGAAGGCTTTGGTCAGTTCCTGGATCTGCTCGGGCGAGTAGTTCATCCTGCCGCGGTGGTCGGGTCCCAGCCCCATGTTCGCGGTGGTGCCGTTGGTCAGATACGGGAAGGTGGTGAAGATGTTGCCCTGCCAGGGCGAACCGTCCGCCCACATCTTCATCCCGATCTTGTCGAACAGGACGTCGGCGCGGGCTCGCTTGCCGCGAACATTCTTCGAATCCGCAGCCAGATCTGCGGTGCCGATCTCATAGGCCCGCACCCGCACCGCGCAGTCGGCCTGCTGGGCGAGCTTGCCGAACACCTCAGACTGGGCACGTGCGTCATAGGAATGCTCGGTGGCCGTGGCGATTCCCGCGCGCGCGAGTTGCGCGTAGGCCCAGCGCAGGTTATCCCCGGCGTTGGCCATGATCGCCCCGGAGAACGGCGCGATCAACGCCATCACCGCCGCCGCCTCACGCACCTCGCCGGTCAGCTGTCCGTCGGGTCCGTGGAGGTACTGCGCTCCGGCCGGGTTGGGGGTGGTTTTGGTGATGCCGGCCGCGGTGAACGCGGCGGTGTTGCCGTAGGCGGCGTGGCCGCTGTTGGAGATGATCACCACGGGGTTGTTCGGGGCGAGCCGGGACAGTTCGGCCCGGGTGAAGGGCTGTAGCCCGGTCTGCAGCAGCGGATCCACCCCGTTGAGCAGAATCGGCTGGCCCTTGGGGGTGTCTGCCACGGCCTCGGCCAGCTTGGCGAATACCCCGTTGGCGGTGGGGACGGTGAAGGGCCGCACGTCGATGGCCGGTGGGGCCAGGGTGGAGCCCATTTCGAAGGGATGCCCATGCGGCTCCACGAACGCCGGTAGCAGCGCCCGGCCGCGCAGGTCGATGACGGTGGTGTCCGACCCACGCAGTCGCAGCACGTCGTCGGCTGCGCCGACCTGGCTGATCCGTCCGCCGGTGACGGCGAGTGCTTCGGCTTCCGGGGCGCCGGGTGCCACTGTCACCACCGGGCCACCGACGAAGATCGTGTCGGCCCCCGGCCCTCGTGATCCGCACCCGGCGAGCCCACCGACGGCTGTGCCGGCCGCGGCGGCAGCCATCCCGGCCATAAACCGTCGTCTGCTTGTCGTCACCGTGTCCGCTCGTTTTCGGTCGCAGTCACGCGACGAGTATGGCAGCGCCCGCCTCCCGGGCCGCCGGCCGGGACACATGACACGTTGACCGGTCCCGCGCTAGGTGAGGTCGTCGTGGTCGCCGCGGGCCCAGGCTGCGTGGCGGTCCGCCGAGAACCGGACCGCGGCCACCGCATCGGTGTCGATGGTGTTGGTGTGCAGGCCGTAAATGCGGTCGAAGCGCAACTGTTCCATCGTCTCGGCCATCCGCTGGGCGACAGCGGCCGACAGCGGTATCCGGTTCGGGTAGCTGCGCAAGAAGGCCACGGTGCGCCGGTCCGGGTTCGGGAATACGGTGTCGCCGACCAGCAGCACTCCGCGACCGTCGGCACCGGCGTCCCAGCAGGCGACGGAGCTGCCCGGAAAGTGCCCGCCGACTTGAATCAGGGTCAATCCGGGTGCGATCTCCAACCGCCCGGACCAGTATCGGATCGCCGGATCCGGACGCATCACCCATTCTTTGTCCGCGGCGTTGACGTACACCGGTACCCCGCCGAGTCGCCGGCCCCATTCCACCTGGGCGCCGAACATGTGCGGGTGACTGGCTACCACACCGAGCACCGGGCCCTGCTCGAGCGCCGCAGCGACCCCGGCCTCATCGATGAATCCCGAAGGATCCCAGAGGATGTTGCCGCTGGGCGTGCACACCAGCTTGCCCAGTTGACCGATACCCAGGGGCGGGTTACTGCCGATCCCGATCAATCCGGGTTCTAGCTCAAAGGCGTAGGACTGCATGCCCTCGGCGACCAAGCCGTCCAACGTGGCCCAGTGCTGGCCGTCCTGCGGCACCCATTGCCGGTCGTCCTCGCAGATCGCACACACCTGCGGCGTCGCATCGTGTTCGACACCGCAGGTCCGGCACAGCCAGAACTCGGATGCCGGCACGGTCAGACCGTGAAACCGACTGCGCGCATCATCTCGCGGCCCTCGTCGGTGATCTTGTCCGGTCCCCAGGCCGGCTCCCAGACCCAGGACAGGTCGACCTTCTTGACCAGGCCGGCACCCACCGTGGCGTTCTCGACCTGTTCGGCGATCATGTCCTGCAGCGGGCAGGCCGGCGAGGTGAGGGTCATGGTGACGACCGCGGCCGCCCCGTCCTCGTCCTGCCGGATCGACAGGTCATACACCAGGCCCAGGTCCATCACGTTGATGCCGATCTCGGGGTCGATGACGTCGTGCATCGATTCCTCGACTTCGGCGAGCAGCTCGTCCGGTCCCAATTCGCTCATCGATTCATCTCCTGGGTTGTGCCACTGACTGATGCCAGCGTTTGTTCCGATGTCTTCGCGAGTGCCTGTGCCAAAGCATCTTTGAACGCCATCCAGCCGAGCAACGCGCACTTGACTCGCGCCGGGTACTTGGCCACTCCGGCGAACGCGATACCGTCGCCGAGCACCTCCTCGTCGCCTTCCACGCTGCCGCGCGACGACACCATTTCGTGGAACGCATCGAATGTCGCGCACGCCTGCTCCACCGTCAAGCCGATCACCTGGGTGGCCAGCACCGAGGTGGCTGCCTGCGAGATCGAGCAACCCTGCCCGTCATAGGAGACATCGGCGATCTGCGTACCGTCGGCCGACAGCGCCACCCGCAGGGTCAGTTCGTCACCGCAGGTGGGATTGACGTGATACACCTGCGCGCCGTAGGGCTCCCGCAGGCCGCGATGCTGCGGATGCTTGTAGTGATCGAGGATCACCTCTTGATAGAACTGCTCAAGACGCAAGTCTCACACTCCCCCAAAGAATTCCACGGCTCGGCGCACACCCGCCAGCAGGCGCTCCACCTCCTCGTGGGTGTTGTACACCGCGAATGAGGCGCGCGCGGTGGCCGCCACATTGAATTTGCGGTGCAACGGCATGGCACAGTGGTGGCCCACCCTGACCGCGACACCGTCGTCGTCGAGTACCTGCCCGACATCGTGCGCGTGCACCCCGTCGATCACGAACGACACCGGCGAGCCGCGGTCGACCGTCGTGGTCGGCCCGACGATATGCACCCCGGGAATGCCGGCGAGGCCCTCGAGCGCGGCGGCCACCAGCTCACCTTCGTGGGCGGCCACCACCTCCATCCCGATCGCGTCCAGGTAGCGAGCGGCCGCAGCCAGCCCGACGACCTGCGAGGTCATCGGCGTACCGGCCTCAAAACGTTGCGGCGCCGGCGCGTAGGTGCTCGAAGCCATCGTGACGGTCTCGATCATCGATCCGCCGGTGAGGAATGGCGGCAGCGTCGCCAACAGCTCCCGCCGGCCGTAGAGCACCCCGATCCCGTTGGGCCCCAGCATCTTGTGCCCGGAGAACGCCGCGAAGTCCACCCCCAGCGCGTGGAAGTCGACCGGCTGGTGCGGAACGGACTGGCAGGCGTCCAGCACGGTGAATGCACCCACCGCGCGGGCCCGCGACACCAGCTCGGCGACCGGGGCCAGTGCACCGGTCACGTTGGAGTGATGAGTGAACGCAACGACTTTGACCCGCTCGTCGAGTTCCAGCGAGTCCAGGTCGATGCGCCCATCGGGCGTCACCGCGTACCACTGCAGGGTCGCACCGGTACGCCGCGCCAGCTCCTGCCACGGAATCAGGTTGGCGTGGTGCTCCAATTCGGTGGTGACGATGACATCGCCGGGGCCGACGGCCGACTCGAAGCGGTCGTCGCCGAGCACATAGGACACCAGGTTCAGCGACTCGGTGGCGTTCTTGGTGAACACCAGCTCATCCGGGTGGGCGCCGACGAAGCGCGCGATCGCAGACCGGCCGTCCTCGTAGGCGTCGGTGGCCTCCTCCATGAGCTGGTGCGCCCCGCGGTGCACCGCACCGTTGGAGTTCAGCAGGAACTCCCGCTCGGCGTCGAGCACCGGCAGCGGACGCTGCGAGGTGGCCCCGGAGTCCAGGTAGGCCAGCCGGCTTCCGCCGCGCATGACACGGTTCAGGATCGGGAAATCCGCCCGAATCGCATCGAGGTCCGGCACCGCCGGACGACTGACCGAAAGTGTCATGTCCTACGCCTCCGCCACTGCCGCCTCGGCGGTGAAGCGCTCGTAGCCGTTCTCCTCCAGCTCGTCGGCCAGCTCCGGCCCACCCGACTCGACGATCCGGCCGCCGGCGAAGACGTGCACGAACTGCGGCTGGATGTAGCGCAGGATGCGGGTGTAGTGCGTGATCACCAGCACGCCACCGTTCTCCGCCTCCTGGTAGCGATTCACCCCTTCGCTGACCACCCGCAGCGCGTCGACGTCCAGGCCGGAGTCGGTCTCGTCGAGGACCGCGATCTTCGGCTTGAGCAGGCTCAGCTGCAGGATCTCGTGGCGCTTCTTCTCACCACCGGAGAAGCCCTCGTTGACGTTGCGCTCGGCGAACGCGGAGTCGATGCCCAATTCGGTGAAGGCCGCGCGCTGCTCCTTGATCCAGGCCCGCAGCTTCGGCGCCTCGCCGCGCACGGCGGTCACCGCGGTGCGCAGGAAGTTCGACATCGACACCCCCGGCACCTCGACCGGGTATTGCATGGCCAGGAACAGTCCCGCACGCGCACGCTCATCGATGCTCATCGCCAGCACGTCTTCGCCGTCGAGGGTGATCGACCCGGACGTGACGGTGTACTTGGGGTGCCCGGCAATCGCGTACGACAGGGTGGACTTGCCCGACCCGTTGGGGCCCATCAAGGCGTGCGTCTCACCGGAGTTCACCGTGAGGTCGACGCCGTGCAGAATCGGGATGTCGGCCGTGCCGTCGTCGCCGGTGCCGGCAGGCGACACACTCACATGCAGGTCCTTGATTTCCAGTGTGCTCATTGCTGATGCGTGTCCTTAGATGATGAGTTCGGGGTTATTGGTTCTCGGTGACCGCGAGTTCACGCTCGACGGCCTCGGTGAGGCGTTCCTGCACAGCCGGAACGGGGATCTTGCCGATGATCTCGCCGAAGAAGCCGCGCACGATCAGGCGTCGGGCCTGCTCTTCCGGGATGCCGCGCGCCTGTAGGTAGAACAACTGCAGGTCATCGAATCGTCCAGTCGCACTGGCGTGTCCGGCCTGCACGATCTCCCCGGTCTCGATTTCGAGGTTAGGGATCGAGTCGGCCCGGGCGCCGTCGGCCAGGACCAGGTTGCGGTTCACCTCGAAAGTGTCGGTGCCGACGCCGGTCGCGCGGATCAGCACGTCGCCGACCCAGACGGTGCGGGCGTCCGGCAGGGCCGAATCCGGGTCGCCTTG
Source organism: Mycobacterium sp. P7213 (assembly GCF_900604305.1). Taxonomy (NCBI): domain Bacteria; kingdom Bacillati; phylum Actinomycetota; class Actinomycetes; order Mycobacteriales; family Mycobacteriaceae; genus Mycobacterium; species Mycobacterium sp. P7213. Next base: position 45,608 of record NZ_UWOA01000012.1, on the reverse strand, counting down.
CAGCGCACCCTTGTACAGCACGTTCGACCGGCAGTTGGGCTGAGCGTGGTCGACCAGCAGCCGCGATTCGAGGTGCTGGCCGTCGTCGGCAAAGTACAGGCCGAGCATCTCGGCGTCGCCCCCCGGGCCGTCGAAGCGGACCCGTCCGGTCAGACGCACCAGTTCGCCACCCAGCTGCACGGCGCTGTGGCGCAGCACCGCGTCCTTGCCCAGCGCCGCGTGATGCATGGTGACGTGCACCAGATCCGAGTCGGCGTCGGCGATCCACACCACGGTCAGCGCAGCGCCGTCGCCGACCACGAGTTCCAGGTTGTCGGCGTAGGTCCCACCGCCCCGCACGTCGACCACGACCGTTGCCCGCGACAGTTCCTCAGCGCGCACCTGCAGATGGCCGTAGGCCGTCGCTCCGGCCCCCGGGCCGGTGACCGTGATCGCGATGGGTTCCTCGACGCTGACTTCCTTGGGCACGGTGACCACCGTCGCCTCACGAAACGCCGAGAAGGCCTGGGCCGCAATGCGGTCCGCGGGCACGCCAGCCGCACCGAGCCGGTGGTCGCCGCGTGCGACCGTCTCGATCCGCACCGTGTCCGAACCGCGGACTTCGATGCCCGCGGACGCGTCGGCGACCGCGGAGCCGTCGTGCAGGCCGCGCAGCCGGCGCAGCGGGGTGAACCGCCACATCTCATCGCGACCGTGCGGCACCTCGAATGCCTCGACGTCGAACGAGGTGAACGCGGTGCCCTTGGTGCCGCCTTCGACCGCTGCGGTCAGGTTGGCCGCCGGGGCCGACGTCAAACCAGTCGAAGTCACCTAGCCCACCGAGCCTTCCATCTGCAGCTGGATCAGCTTGTTGAGTTCCAGCGCATATTCCATCGGCAGTTCCTTGGCGATCGGCTCGACGAACCCGCGTACCACCATCGCCATCGCCTCGTCCTCGGTCAGCCCACGGCTCATCAGGTAGAACAGCTGGTTTTCGCTGACCTTCGACACGGTGGCCTCGTGGCCGACGGTGACGTCGTCCTCACGGATGTCGACGTAGGGGTAGGTGTCGCTGCGGCTGACGTTGTCGACCAGCAGCGCATCGCATTTCACACTCGACTTCGCCCCGTGCGCACCCTTGTGGATCTCCACCAGACCCCGGTATGAGGACCGACCGCCGCCGCGCGACACCGACTTGGAGACGATGTTCGACGACGTGTTGGGCGCCAGGTGCAGCATCTTGGCACCGGTGTCCTGGTGCTGGTCCTCGCCGGCGAACGCCACCGAGAGCACCTCGCCCTTGGCGTGCTCGCCGGTCATCCACACCGCCGGGTACTTCATGGTGACCTTCGAGCCGATGTTGCCGTCGACCCATTCCATGGTGGCTCCGGCCTCGGCCCGGGCCCGCTTGGTGACCAGGTTGTAGACGTTGACCGACCAGTTCTGGATGGTGGTGTAGCGGCACCGGCCGCCCGGCTTGACGATGATCTCCACCACCGCGGAGTGCAGCGAGTCCGAGGTATAGACCGGCGCGGTGCAGCCCTCGATGTAGTGCACATAGGCGTCTTCGTCGATGATCATCAGCGTCCGCTCGAACTGGCCCATGTTCTCGGTGTTGATCCGGAAGTAGGCCTGCAGCGGGATGTCGACGTGCACGCCCTTGGGCACGTAGATGAACGATCCCCCGCTCCACACCGCGGTGTTGAGCGCGGAGAACTTGTTGTCGCCCGCCGGGATCACCGTGCCGAAGTACTCGCGGAACAGCTCCTCGTGTTCCTTGAGCGCGGTGTCGGTGTCAAGGAAGACGACGCCCTGGGCTTCCAGGTCTTCGCGGATCTTGTGGTAGACGACCTCGGACTCGTACTGGGCCGCCACACCACCGATGTAGCGCTGCTTCTCAGCCTCCGGGATACCCAGCCGGTCGTAGGTGTTACGGATGTCCTCGGGCAGGTCGTCCCAGGTCTGGGCCTGCTTTTCGGTGGACCGCACGAAGTACTTGATGTTGTCGAAGTCGATGCCGGACAGATCCGAACCCCAGTTGGGCATCGGCTTCTTCATGAAGGTCCGGTAGGCCCGCAGGCGGGCTTCGAGCATCCACTCCGGCTCGTTCTTCTTCGCCGAGATGTCGCGCACCACGGCTTCGGACAGCCCGCGCTGGGCGGCGGCGCCCGCGGCATCGGTGTCGGCCCAACCGTATTCGTACCGGCCCAGCGACGCGATCGTCTCTTCCTGGGTGGTCGGCTCCACAGCTGCTGTGGTGGCCTCCGGCGTCAGTGTCATGGTGACACTCCTTCGGTGCTCGTGATGGCTTCGGCGCAGGGTGTGCGCCGAAGGTCGGTCGGTGCTGCTAATGCTGTTTTTTGACGGTCGCGGCGGCGCCGGACTTGCCGGCCTTGGCGATCTTGGCGCTCCGATTGGTCAGTGGCACATGGGTGGTGCAGACGTAGCCGCCGTCGGCGATGGTCGCCAACCGTTGCACGTGAGTGCCCAGCACTTCGGCCATCGCCTGCCGCTCGGCCCGGCACAATTCCGGGAACTCCTTGGCGACGTTGGCCACCGGGCAGTGGTGCTGCAGGATCTGCACCCCGGGTACACCGCCCTGCACCCGAGCCGTGGTGGCGGCATAGCCGGCCTCCGTCAGCGCGCCGGCGATGCGTTGGGCGGTGGCCTCCAGGTCGCCGTCGTCGTCCGTGCCGCTGCCGGCTGCGACGGCCGCCACCTTGGCCAGGATGGCGTCAATGCGCTGTCGAGCGAAGTCGACCACCGCGTCCTCGCCGCCGATCTCGCGCAGCTGGCGCATGGCGGCCACCGCGAGGTCGTCGTAGCGGTGGCCGAGCTTGCCGCGGCCGGCCTCGGTGAGCTGGAACCGCTTCGCCGGACGCCCGCGTCCCACCTGCTGCCAGGATGCCGCCGCATGTGCCTCGGCGTCGCCCATCTCGATCAGGGCATCGAGGTGGCGACGCACCCCGGCGGCCGACAAACCCAACCGGGCGCCGATCTCCCCCGCGGTGATCGATCCGGATTCCATCAGCAGGCGTACCACCGCGTGACGCGTGTCGTGGCCGCCGGCGACTTCGGCCGGGGTGTCCGCCGTAACCGCACCGCCGGGGCGTTGCCCGGCGGTTTCGGTTGCGGTGTCCACCTCCCCCATTTCGGAGGCCTCGAATTTCACAACACCAGTGTGACGCAATTCCAGAGCTCGGTCTAGAAAGGGTTACCTCAGTTCAGCCCGGATCGGCCGTTGCGCTGATCACATCCGGCGCGGCGCCGGGCGTCCCCAGGCTTCGAAGAGCGGCCGTTACGCTGCTGTGATGGCCCTCCGCCGGCACTCGCTGAGCTCGTCGATCGCGCACCTGCACGGCGACGAGCGCACCGTCGGCTCCCCGCTTAACGCCGCTGAACTGGTCGCATTGCGGAGAACCCGCCGGTTCGGCGCCACCGGCACCGTGCTGATGGCCATCGGTGCACTCGGGGCCGGTGCACGCCCGGTGGTGCAGGACCCGACCTTCGGAGTCCGGCTGCTGAACCTGCCGTCGCGGCTCGCGACGGTGGCCCTGACCATGACCACCACCGGCGCGGTGATGATGGCGCTGGCCTGGCTCATGCTGGGGCGGTTCGCGCTGTCTTCTTCACCGGACTCCTCCGCACCTCGTACCTCGGCGCATCGTCGTCCGACAGAAGCCCGATCGCCGGACTCCTCCGCCCCTCGTACCTCGGCGCATCGTCGTCCGACAGAAGCCCGATCGCCGGACTCCTCCGCCCCTCGTACCTCGGCGCATCGTCGTCCGACAGAAGGCAACCGCCGGATGTCGCGCAGTCAGCTCGACCGCACCCTGCTGCTGTGGATGCTGCCGCTGCTGGTGGCACCGCCGATGTACAGCAAGGACGTCTACTCCTACCTGGCGCAGAGTCAGATCTCCCGGCTCGGACTGGACCCCTACCGGGTGGGCCCGGCACCGGCGCTGGGCCTGGACCACGTCTTCACGCTGTCCGTGCCCAGCCTCTGGCGGGAGACGCCGGCGCCCTACGGGCCACTGTTCTTGTGGATCGGTCGAGGAATCTCGGCGTTGACCGGGGAAAACATCGTCACCGCGGTGCTGTGCCACCGGGTGGTGGTGCTGCTCGGGGTCGGCTTGATCGTGTGGGCGGTGCCGCGCCTGGCCGCGCGCTGCGGGGTCGCCGAGGTCAGCGCCCTGTGGCTCGGAGCGGCCAATCCACTGTTGCTGATGCACCTGGTGGCCGGCATCCACAACGAGGCGTTGATGCTCGGACTCATGCTGACCGGCACGGAGTTCGCGTTGCGCGGGATCACCGCGGCCAAACCGCTGTGGCCGGATGTACGCAGTCGCCCCGGCCGGGACGACTGGGCTCCGCTGGCCGGGCTGCTCATCGGGGCGGTGCTGATCACGCTGTCATCGCAGGTCAAGCTGCCGTCGCTGCTGGCGCTCGGGTTTGTCGCGATGGCGCTGGGCTGGCGGTGGGGCGGCGACGTGCGGGCGTTTCTGCTGGCCGGTACGAGCATGGCCGCGCTGGCGGCGGCGGTGACGGGCTTGATCGGCTGGGCCAGTGGGCTGGGCTTCGGGTGGGTGTTCACCCTGGGCACGGCCAATGTGGTGCGCAGCTGGATGTCACCGCCGACGCTGATCGCCCTCGGCACGGGCCAGGTGGGGATCCTGCTCGGTCTGGGTGATCACACCACCGCGGTGCTGTCGCTGACCCGTGCCATCGGCGTCCTGATCATCGCGGTCCTGGTGGTGTGGCTGTTGCTGGTGGTGTTCAACGGCCGGCTGCATCCGGTCGGGGGGCTCGGCGTTGCGCTGGGCATCACCGTCCTGCTGTTTCCGGTGGTCCAGCCCTGGTACCTGCTGTGGGCGATCATCCCGCTGGCGGCGTGGGCGACCCGGCCGAACTTCCGCATCGCGGTGATCGCGGTAACCCTGGTGGTGGGCATCTTTGGACCGACCGCCAACGGCGACCGCTTCGCGCTGTTCCAGATCGTGGACGCCACCCTGGCCAGCGCCGTGGTGGTGTTGGGGTTGTTCCTGCTGACCTATCGGCGCCTGCCGTGGCGCGAGTTACCGGCCGAAGCCGGCGCCCCGACGGGCGATGCACCGGCCGAGGAACCGACCCCGCGGCCGGCCGCTGCCACCGACGCTTACGCTGATTCTCCGTGAACTCAGCTGTCGCGGTGCGCTTGCGCGGGGTACGCAAGCGTTACGGGACCGGTCCTGCTGCGATCGAAGCGGTCGCCGGCCTGGATTTCGACGTGCAGACCGCCGAAGTGTTCGCCCTCCTCGGCCCGAACGGCGCCGGGAAGACGACCACGGTCGAGATGTGCGAAGGCTTCGTCCGCCCGGACGCCGGAACCATCGAGGTGCTCGGCTTGGACCCGGTCGCCGACAATGACCGGCTTCGGGAGCGCATCGGGGTGATGCTGCAGGGCGGCGGCGGCTACCCGGCCGCACGTGCCGGCGAGATGCTCAAGCTGGTGGCGTCGTATTCGGCCAACCCGCTGGACCCGCAGTGGCTGCTGGACACCCTGGGCCTGACCGATGCGGCACGCACCACCTACCGCCGGCTCTCCGGCGGGCAGCAGCAGCGGCTCGCGTTGGCCTGCGCCCTGGTCGGCCGGCCGGAACTGGTCTTCCTCGACGAGCCGACCGCCGGGATGGACGCGCACGCCCGGCTGCTGGTGTGGGAGCTGATCGATGCGTTGCGCCGCGACGGCGTGACCGTGGTGCTGACCACCCACCACCTGCGCGAGGCCGAGGAGCTGGCCGACCGGCTGCTGATCATCGACCACGGCGCGGTGGTCGCCGCCGGCACGCCCGCGGAGTTGACCCGCAGCGGCGCCCAGGGCCAGCTGCGGTTCACCGCACCTCCGCGACTGGACCTGTCGTTGCTGATCGCGGCGTTGCCGGAGGGGTATCGGGCCAGCGAGGTGCTGCCCGGTGAATACCTCGTCGAAGGAACCGTCGACCCCCAGGTGCTGGCGACCGTGACCTCCTGGTGCGCCCGGATGGATGTGCTGGCCACCCAGCTGCGGGTCGAGCAGCGCAGCCTCGAGGACGTGTTCTTGGAGCTGACCGGACGGGAGCTACGCCCATGAGTGCTCAGCAGGTCTTCGCGCCCGGCACCTTCACCCCCGACCCCCGTCCGGCCCGCGTGCCCGCGATGCTGGCCGCGCAGTACCGGTTGGAGCTGACCCTGCTGCTGCGCAACGGCGAGCAGCTGCTGCTGACGATGTTCATTCCGATCACCCTGCTGGTCGGGCTGACGGTGTTGCCGCTGGGCCCGTTCGGCGAGGGCCACGCCGAACGCGCGACCACGGTGCTGCCGGTGATCATGTCGCTGGCGGTGATCGCTACCGCGTTCACCGGGCAGGCGATCGCCGTGGCGTTCGACCGGCGCTACGGGGCCCTGAAACGACTGGGCGCCACGGCGCTGCCGGTCTGGGGCGTCATCGCCGGCAAATCGCTGTCGGTGGCTACGGTCGTGCTGTTGCAGTCCGTGCTGCTCGGCACGATCGGCGCCGCGCTGGGCTGGCGGCCGACATTGGCCGGCCTCGGCTTGGGCGCGGTGGTCATCGCGCTCGGTACCGCCTGTTTCGCGGCATTGGGCCTGCTGCTCGGCGGCAGCCTGCGCGCCGAGATCGTGCTGGCCGGCGCGAACCTGCTGTGGTTCGTGTTCGGCGGGTTCTCCGCACTGACCGTGGAGACCGATCTGGTGCCCGGCACGGTCCGCTGGCTCGCCCGACTCACTCCCTCGGGGGCGCTCACCGAGGCGCTGGCACAGGCGCTGAGCGTCTCGGTCGACTGGTTCGGTCTCGCGGTGGTGACGGTGTGGGGTCTGTTGGCCGCCGTCGGTGCCGTGCGATGGTTCCGGTTCAGCTGACCTACTACGGGACGTAGTTACCGATCCTCTACGATCAGGCCCGTGGGACGGTTCCTGATGCGCCTGGTGGACCTGCTACCCGAACCGGGCCTGCGCACGCAGCGATGGCTGGCTGCCGCGGTCGTCTTCACTCAGGGATTCATCGCCGTCACCGGCGCGATCGTGCGGGTCACCGCGTCCGGATTGGGTTGCCCGACCTGGCCGCAATGCTTCCCGGGCAGCTACGTCCCGGTGGCCGTCTCGGAAGTTCCGCGGATTCATCAGGCCATCGAGTTCGGCAACCGGATGGTCACCTTCGCGGTGGTGATCACCGCGGCGCTAGCCGTGCTGGCCGTGCTCCGGGCCCACCGCCGTACCGAGGTACTGGTCTACGCCTGGCTGATGCCCGGCTCCACGGTGTTGCAGGCGGTGATCGGCGGTATCACGGTACGCACCGGGCTGGCCTGGTGGACCGTGGCTGTGCACCTGCTGGTCTCGATGCTGATGGTGTGGCTGGCGGTGCAGTTCTATGCGAAAGTCGGCCAGACAGACGACGAGTCGGCGGTGGTGACTTATCGGGTCCCGACACCGTTGCGCGGGTTGACCGCGCTGTGTGCCGTCACGCTGGCCGCGGTGCTGGTGACCGGCACCCTGGTGACCGGCGCCGGCCCGCACGCCGGCGACAAGAGCGCGGCCCGCACGGTGGCCCGCCTCAAGGTGGAGGTCGCCACGCTCGCCCACCTGCACGAGTCGCTGCTGATCGGATTCCTCGGTCTATTGATAGGCCTGGCCTTCGGGCTGGCCGCGGTGCGGGCGGCCAAACCGGTGATGCGCCGACTGGCGGTGGTGACCGCCCTGACATTGGTGCAAGGACTGATCGGCGTGGTCCAGTACTTCACCGGCGTGCCCGCCGTACTGGTCACCCTGCATGTGGCGGGTGCGGTACTGGTCACCGGCGCGACGGCGGCGCTATGGGCGTCGCTGCGCCAACGGACCCAACCCGAGTCGCTCTAGCGCCGCGGTGACCTCGACGGCGAAGCGGCGCTGCGCTCGCTCTCGTTCGCCGGCGTCAAGAGCGCTGAACCCCAACTGCGGCGCAATCAGATCCAAGCCGAACAGGCGTGGATCCGCGGCGGTTCCGGCCACGTCGGCCCGCGCGTAGAGCAGCTCTTCGATCCGGATGCTCAAGCGTTCGGCGGCCGAACGCAGGGCGGCACGCCCGACATCCCACAGTTCGAAGTCCGGGTCGGACCCGGCGGCGCCGAACGCGTGCGATCGGCCGGCACCGAAGAAAACCAGCGTGCTCAGCTCCGCCGGTGGCGGTCCCGGCAACGTCGGGACCCCGTCGCACTGCAGGTCGGCCAGGTAGCGGCGGTCGGCGTTCCAGGCCACCGCTTCCGGCGGGTTCAGCAGGTGGGCCACCCGGGTTGTCCAGTTCAAGAATTCGGCGTGCCGGGCCGGGGCGCCGCCGGCCGTGCGCAGGATCACCAGGTCCGCCGCCAGCGTCTCCGGGTCATCCCAGGGCAGACGGCGGGCGTGCAGACCTCGGTGGCGCAGCGCCGCCACCAGGCCGGCATCGTCGCCGGCGTCGTCGACCGCCCCGGACGTATCGGCGCCACGGTGGTGGCCGTGCCGCGGATCGACCGCCAGCACGATGCGCGGATGGAAGATATCGGGCCGGGCCAGCTTCATGCAGACCTCATAGTCGGAGATGATAGTCACCATGCACGCCGTGGAAGTGGCCGCGACCGGCGGCCCCGAAGTTTTGAACCTGGTCGACAAACCTCAGCCCTCCCCTGCCTCCGGTGAGGTGTTGATCCGGGTCGAGGCCGTCGGGGTCAACTACATCGACACGTATTTCCGCTCCGGGGTCTACCCGGCCGAGCTGCCGTTCGTGGTGGGCAATGAGGCCGCGGGCACGGTCGCCGAGGTCGGCGCGGGAGTGACCGCATTGACTGTGGGCGATCGCGTGGTGACGGCGGCCGCGACCGGCGCCTACGCCCAATACTGCACGGCCCCGGCATCTTTGACGGCACTCATCCCCGATGGAATCGAGGCTGACGTGGCCGCCGCCGCGCTGCTCAAGGGCTTGACGGCGCATTACCTGATCACGTCGGTGTATCCCGTGCAGTCCGGCGACACCGTGTTGTTGCATGCCGGCGCCGGCGGGGTGGGACTGATCCTGACTCAATGGGCGACCGCGCTCGGTGCCCGAGTGATCACCACGGTCTCGAATTCGTCCAAGGCCGAATTGTCGAGGCAGGCCGGCGCTGTGGAAGTGCTCGAGTACCCCGGCTCGGCCCCTGAAGACGCCGCGGCGTTCGGCGCCCGGGTTCGGGAGTTGGTCGACGGCGGGGTGGTCGCGGTATACGACGGCGTGGGTGCGGCGACGTTCGACGCCAGCCTGTCCAGTCTCGCCGTCCGGGGCACCTTAGCGCTGTTCGGCGCGGCCAGTGGGCCGGTGCCGCCGGTGGACCCGCAGCGGCTCAATGCGGCGGGCTCGGTCTACCTGACCCGTCCCAACCTGGCGCACTTCACCCGTACCGCACCGGAATTCGCCTGGCGCGCGGGCGAACTCTTCGAGGCGATCGGCAATGGCACGATCACGGTGACGGTCAGCAAGCACTATCCGCTGGCCGAGGCTGCCCGCGCCCACCGCGATCTGCAGGGCCGCCAGACCGTGGGCTCGATTGTGCTCGACCCGTAACCGCCCGCGAGTCCAGATCCCAGCCGTCGGGCAGTAGCGGCACCCGGGGACCGTCGGCGAATTCCGCCCCGTCCAGCCGGGTGAGCCCGGTAGCCCGGCTACCCGCGCCGTGCACGCTGCCGGAGCGCCCCAGTTCCCCCACACCGTGATCGGACACCGGTGCCGGTCCCCAGTCCGGGGTCACCCCGACGGTCAGACCCATCGCGGCATCACCGTGCCCCGTTCTGGTTTGGCGCCGCCGGAGACGTTTGGCCCGGCGGGATTCCGCTGCCGCCGCGGCCGAGGCAGACTCCGGGGTGGGCGTCTTGCGCTTGGCGCTGTCCGCGGCGGAGGCGTGGGCGCCGAGTCCTGACCCGTAGTCGATCCGGGGCCCGCCCCCCACCAGATAGGGGAACAGCGGCGGACCGGCGGGCACGGGCGCGGGCGGCGCTGCAGCCGACGGCACCGAGGCCGCACCGGCCGGTGCGGCAGCCGGCGGCGGGGCGGTCGGAGGCGGGGCAGCCGCCACCGCCGAGCCGACCGCGACAGCCGGCACATCAGCAACGACCGCCGGAGTTACCGGACCCACCGGCACAGCGGCACCCGCGGGCACCGGCGCAGACAACCCGGCCAGGCCGGCTAGGCCGCCGACAGGTGCCACCACCGCACCCGCCGCGGCGGCCATCGCCGCCGGTTGGCTTATCGCCTGGAGCAATTGGGCGATATGGGTGGGCCAGTCGAACAGCACCAGGGCCGCGAAATACTGCAGCGCCGGGATGATCTGAGTCGGGTCCTGGGTGATAGCCAGGAAGTCCTGGTATAGCTCCAGCGTTCGCGCGAGGTACCAGATCGGTTTGGTGGCATCGGCGTAGAGCTCATATTCAAAGCCGTTGATTGTTCCGGCGGCCGGGTTCCAATTGATCCCGAATTTCTGCAGGAAGTCCGCGACGGCGGTAGTGACCCCATTGGTGACGCGGTCGACCCCTGCGACCCCGTCTTCTAAACCGAGGCTTTTCAAGTACGGCTTGAGGAAATCGAGCAGGCCCTGCAGCGGGTTCTCGGCTATCGGTTGCGGCGACCACGGTGACGAGGCCTCTGCTGACCTGTGGATCGGGGCCGCGGGAGCGACGGTCGGGGCCGCTGCCGCCGACGCTTCGCAGGCAGCCTGGTAGGCCGCCATGACGGTGGCCGCTTGCACCCACATCCGCAGGTAGTCCGCCTCGTTGAGCGCGATGGGAATGGTGTTGATCCCAAAGAAATTCGTCGCCACCAAGACGCCGTGGGCGGCGTGATTGGCGGCCAGTTCCGGCAGCGTCGGCATCGCCGCCAGCGCGGCGATATACGCCGCCGCCGTCTGTTCATGCGCGGCCGCCATTCGGGCACTGTCGGCGGCGGTTCGATCCAGCCACGCCAGATACGGCAGGTGCGCTGCCTGGTACTGCTCACCGGCCACACCGCGCCACAGCCCGGCCGCTACCGAAGCCAATACTGCGGTCAGATCCTGCGCCGCCGCGGTGTACGCCACGCTCAGGGACGACCACGCGCCGGCGGCAGCCAACAGCGGGCCGGGGCCCGGACCGGAGCTGAGCAGCGTCGCATGCACCTCAGGTGGAGACGCCATCCACATCGGCCCGAACACAAGGATTCACTCTAGCGAATCTATAGTTTCGGGTGGCCGAACTCCTGCTCGTTTTCGGTGCGCCAACTGCCCGGCAGCACGGGCGTGCGTGCCGCGTCGTCGAAAACGCCGCCGCCCGACACTGCCAGCCCCCCGGCCGGGGCGCCGTCGCGGGCCAGCGTGCCGGCGAATCCGGCCGCTCCGCGCGGCGACGCGGTCAAGCCCACCTCAGCCGGCTCCGCCCACTCCGGCGCGACCCCGACGTTGAGGTCCATGACCGCGTCGTCGGGCCTGCGCACCGCAGCGCGCTTGCGGACCCGGGCCCGCCGCTCAGCGCGCTCGGCCGCGGTAGCCGCAGCGGCGGTCGCACTACCGCTCGGCTGCGAGGCCTTGCGCGACGCTGCGGCCCCGACGGGCATGCCGGTCCCGGCGCCAACGCCGGGCGGACCGAGCAGATACGGCGGGAAGAACGGCGCGGCGCCCGGCGGCGGAGGTGGCGCCGCCAGCGCGGGGCCGCTGACGCCGGCCGTCGCGGGGCCCGGCGCGGGCGCCGGAGCCGGGGCCGGCGTGGTCGGCGTCGCGGGTACCGGCGCTCCCGCCGAGCCGGATCCGAACCCGGCGAAGCCATCGGGAGTGGCGTCCACCGGCAGCGGCGGGAGCGGCTGTGGCACACCGGCCAATCCGGCCAGCCCGGCGAAACCGCCCACCGCGCCTACCGGGGCGATCAGCACGCCGATCGCGGCCGCGAACAACTGCGGCGATTGGGCCAGCCAGGAGCCGATCTCGGCGAGGTGTGTCGGCCAGTCGAACTCGGCGAGCTGAACCAGATACTGAAACGCCAGCGCGGGGTTCTGCTGGAAATTCACCCCGAGCTGCTGAAAGTCCTCCAACAGTTCCAGCGCCCGCACCAGCCAGAACATCGGCTGGCCGGCATCGGTGTACTGGTCATAGGGAATTCCGTTCACCATCGCGTGGGCGGGATCCCACTTGATCTGCCCGTTGCTGGCGGTCTGCAGAATCTTGGCGATCAGCTGATCCAGCGGACCATTGACCGTGGGGTCGGTGGGATCGTCGCCCTCGGCGGGGTGCGCGTCGGCCTTGACGATCGGGGGCGCCGCCGGGGTGTGCGGCATCGCGGCCACCGCGGCGCCACTGACCGCTTGATACGTTGCCATGGTCGCGGCGGCCTGCACCCACATCCGCACATAGTCGGCCTCGTTGAGCGCAATCGGGATGGTGTTGATGCCGAAGAAATTCGTCGCCACCAATACCCCGTGGGTGGCGTGATTGGCGGCCAGTTCCGGCAAGGTCGGCATGGCGGCCAGCGCGCTGACATACGCCCCCGCGGCCGTCTCATACTGGGCCGCGGTCGCCGCACTGTCCGCGCCGGCCTGAGTCAGCCACGCCAAGTAGGGCCAGTGAGCGCTCGCATACGCCTGCGCACTCGGGCCTTGCCACGCCCCCGCCCCGACGGAGGCCAGCACCCCCTGCAGTTCATCCGCGGCGGCAACGTACTCGGCTTCCAGCGCCGACCAGGCGGAAGCGGAAGCCAGCAGCGGGCCGGGTCCCGCTCCGGCGCTCAGCAACGCGGAGTGCACCTCGGGCGGAGATGCCATCCATGCCGGCGCCGTTGCCGTCACCGACTGCCGTCCACCAAGTTGTTGAACATGGTTTTCATTATCGGCAATTGAATACCCGCTGCGGCCGCCCCCGCAAGAGACTCCGCCTCCGCGTTAGCCCCGACAACGAAGTGAAGTGAATGGCCAGCCCGGCACGCTCAGTCACATGCAGACTTCGCGGCTCAGCGTCACGGAGCGCGCCGACAACGACCGGGAAACCCGGTTCGAATGGAGCGGGAAGACCTAGAACAGGGTCGGCAGGCCGATGGCCGAGTCCACCGCCAGCGCACAGAAGACCAGCGCCAGGTAGTTGTTCGACTGCAGGAAGAGCCGCAGCGGCTTGACCGGCTCACCGCGACGCACGCCCGCGTACAGCTGGTGGGCCATAGCCAGGAACCACGCGCCGGCCAGTACCGCGACCGCGGCGTAGAGCCAGCCTGCGGCGGGCACCAGCGCCAACGTGGCCAGCACGGTCGCCCAGGTGTAGACCACGATCCGGTGGGTGACCACATTCTCGCTGGCGACCACCGGCAGCATGGGCACCCCCGCCGCCGCGTAGTCCTCCTTGTAGCGCATCGCCAGCGCCCAGGTGTGCGGCGGCGTCCAGAAGAAGATCACTAAGAACATCACCACCGCGGGCCAGCCGATGGTGCCGGTGACCGCCGACCAGCCGATCACCACCGGCATGCAACCGGCCGCTCCGCCCCACACCACGTTCTGGGAGGTACGCCGCTTGAGCATCATCGAGTAGACCAGCACGTAGAACGCGATGGTGGCCATGGCCAGCAGGCCCGATATCAAGTTCGTGGTACGCCACAGCCACACGAACGAGGCGGCACCGAGCCCCAGGCTGAACACCAGAGCGTTGCGGGTCGGCACCGCGTCGCGAGCCAGCGGGCGGCGCGCAGTGCGCTTCATCACCTTGTCGATGTCGGCGTCGACGACGCAGTTCAGCGCATTGGCGCTGGCGGCGGCCAGCATCCCGCCGATCAGCGTATTGAAGATCAGCAACGGATTCACCGTGCCGCGGTCGGCCAGTAGCATCGCCGGAATGGTCGTGACCAGCAGCAACTCGATGATTCGGGGCTTGGTCAGCGAAAGGTACGCCAACAACGTGTTGCGCACGGCGCGTATTCGGCGCGGCTCAGCGCGCTCGCGAATACTCACGTGATGACTCCTAGGATGGCAGCTGCGACGCCAGCTTCTACTACGGACGGACGCCAGCTTCTACTACGGACGATGGTAGACCGCCTGGCCAGGTCGTCCGAATCGCAGGGTCAATTCACGGCGAATCCACACGGCAACCGGACCTGCAACACTGCGCGTGCCCGCATTAGGGTGAGAAGCAACCTGGCTTGCATTTGAAGACCTATCTCAAAGATGAGGACCCGACGTTCGTGACCACTGCTGCAGAGATCTCCGCCCTTACCCGCCCGCACCACCCCGCTGACTGGGCCGAGATCGACTCCGTCGCAGTCGACACCGCCCGGGTGCTGGCCGCCGACGCGGTGCAGAAGGTCGGCAACGGCCACCCGGGTACCGCGATGAGCCTCGCGCCGCTGGCCTACACGCTGTTCCAGCGGGTGATGCGCCACGACCCGTCCGACACCACCTGGTTGGGCCGCGACCGGTTCGTGCTGTCCTGCGGGCACTCCAGCCTGACCCTGTACATCCAGCTCTACCTGGGCGGTTTCGGGCTGGAACTGGCCGACATCGAGGCACTGCGCACCTGGGGTTCCAAGACCCCGGGGCACCCGGAGTTCCGCCACACCAAGGGTGTGGAGATCACCACCGGCCCGCTCGGACAAGGCTTGGCCTCGGCGGTCGGCATGGCGATGGCCGCACGCTATGAACGCGGCCTGTTCGACCCCGACACCGCCCCCGGCGAGAGCCCGTTTGACCACTTCGTCTACGTGATCGCCTCCGACGGCGACATCCAGGAAGGCGTCACCAGTGAGGCCTCCTCGCTGGCCGGCGTCCAGCAGCTGGGCAACCTCATCGTGTTCTACGACCACAACAAGATCTCCATCGAGGACGACACCGCGATCGCGCTCTGCGAGGACACCGCGGCCCGTTACCGGTCCTACGGCTGGCACGTCCAGGAGGTCGAGGGCGGCGAGAACGTGACCGGCATCGAGGAGGCCATCGCCAATGCCAAGGCCGTCACCGACAAGCCGTCGTTCATCTCGCTGCGCACGATCATCGGTTACCCGTCCCCGGGCAAGATGAACACCGGCGCCATCCACGGTTCCGCGCTCGGCGGCGACGAGGTGGCAGCCACCAAAGCCGCACTCGGATTCGACCCGGACAAGGCGTTCGACGTCCGCGAAGACGTGATCACCCACACCCGCGGGCTGGTGGCACGCGGCAAGCAGGCCCACGCCGACTGGCAGGAGCAGTTCGAGTCGTGGGCGGCCCGCGAGCCGGAGCGCAAGGCGCTGCTGGACCGGTTGATCGCAGGCGAGCTGCCCGAGGGCTGGGACGCCGAGCTGCCGTACTGGGAGCCCGGCTCCAAGGCCGTTGCCACCCGCGCCGCATCCGGCAAGGTGCTCAACGCAGTAGGCGCCAAGCTTCCCGAATTGTGGGGCGGCTCAGCCGATCTGGCGGGCAGCAACAACACCACCATGGACGGCGTCAAGTCGTTCGGGCCGGCGTCGATCTCCACCGGCGAGTACACCGCCGACCCCTACGGCCGCACCCTGCACTTCGGGATCCGCGAGCACGCGATGGGCTCGATCCTGTCCGGCATCGTGCTGCATGGACCCACCCGCGCCTACGGCGGCACGTTCCTGCAGTTCTCCGACTACATGCGGCCCGCGGTGCGGTTGGCGGCGCTGATGGACATCGACCCGATCTACGTGTGGACGCACGACTCGATCGGGCTCGGCGAAGACGGTCCGACGCACCAGCCGATCGAGCACCTGGCGGCGTTGCGCGCCATCCCCCGGCTGTCGGTGGTGCGACCGGCGGATGCCAATGAGACGGCCTACGCGTGGCGCACAGTGCTGGCCCGCGGCGCGAGCAGCGGTCCGGTCGGGCTGATCCTGACCCGGCAGAACGTGCCGATCATCGAGGGCACCGACGCCGAAGGCGTCGCCCGCGGCGGCTACGTGCTGGGCGGCCTGGAAGCCGTCGGCGCCGACGACCCCGACGTGGTGTTGATCGCCACCGGTTCGGAGGTGCAGCTCGCGGTCGAAGCGCAGAAACTCTTGGCGGCCAAGGACATCAATGCCCGCGTGGTGTCGATGACATGCCTGGAGTGGTTCGAATCGCAGCCGGCCGACTACCGCGATGCAGTGCTGCCACCGTCGGTGTCGGCCCGGGTGGCGGTCGAAGCCGGTATCGCACAGTGCTGGCACAAGATCGTCGGCGACACCGGCGAGATCGTCTCGATCGAGCACTACGGCGAGTCCGCCGACTACCAAACGCTGTTCCGTGAGTTCGGTCTGACCGCGGAGGCTGTCGTCGCCGCCGCCGAAAGAACACTGGAAAACTGACGTCAATCGAAACCGATTGAGAAGGAGCGCAACATGACTCAGAATCCCCAGCTTGCCGCTCTCAGCGCCGCGGGCGTGTCGGTGTGGCTCGACGATCTGTCCCGCGACCGGCTCACGTCCGGCAACTTGGCCGACCTTGTCGCCACCCGCAGCGTGGTCGGCGTGACCACCAACCCGACCATCTTCCAGAAAGCACTGGAGAAGGGCCACGCCTACGACAAGCAGCTGGCCGAGCTGGCCGCCCGCGGCGCCGACGTGGACGCGGTGATCCGCACCGTCACCACCGACGACGTGCGCAACGCCTGCGACGTGCTGGCTGCGGCATGGGAGGCCACCGACGGCGTGGACGGGCGGGTGTCGATCGAGGTCGATCCGCGGCTGGCCCATGACACCGACAAGACCGTGGCCCAGGCCGTCGAACTGTGGAAGATCGTCGACCGGCCGAACCTGTTCATCAAGATTCCGGCCACCAAGGCGGGTCTGCCGGCTATCACCGCGGTACTGGCCGAAGGGATTTCGGTCAACGTCACGCTGATCTTCTCCGTCGAGCGGCACCGCGAGGTGATGGACGCCTACCTGGCCGGTCTGGAGGCCGCCAAGGCCGCCGGACACGACCTGGCCAAGATCCACTCGGTGGCGTCGTTCTTCGTTTCGCGGGTGGACACCGAGATCGACGCCCGGCTGGAGAAGATCGGCTCGGCCGAGGCTCTGGCGCTGCGCGGCAAGGCAGGTCTGGCCAACGCCCGGCTGGCCTACGCGGCCTACGAGGAGGTGTTCGCCGGCGAGCGCTTCGCCGCGCTGGCGGCCGACGGTGCGCGGGTGCAGCGGCCGTTGTGGGCGTCGACCGGGGTGAAAAACCCCGACTACCCGGACACCCTGTATGTCACCGAGCTGGTCGCGGCGCACACCGTCAACACCATGCCGGAACCGACGCTGGACGCCGTCGCCGACCACGGCGACATCACGGGTGACACCATCGCCGGAACCGCGGCAGCATCCCAGCAGGTCTTCGACGAACTCGCCGCAGCAGGCATCGACCTGACCGACGTGTTCTTGGTGCTGGAGAACGAAGGCGTCGAGAAGTTCGAAGCGTCCTGGGGCGAACTGCTGGACGCCACGGCGACGCAGCTCGAAGAGGCCAAGTGATCTGATGGCCGGCGCCGGGGCAGCGCGAAACACCTCCTCGGGGTGGCAGAACCCGCTGCGAGACAAGCGAGACAAACGCTTGCCCCGCATCGCCGGCCCCTGCGGCGTGGTGATTTTCGGGGTCACCGGCGACCTGGCCCGGCGCAAGCTCATGCCGGCCATCTACGACCTGGCCAACCGCGGTCTGCTGCCGGCGACCTTTGCGCTGGTCGGTTTCGCCCGCCGCGACTGGGCCGACGAGGATTTCGCCGAGGTGGTCTACCAGGCCGTCAAAGAGCACGCCCGGACCCCGTTCCGGCAGGTGGTGTGGGACCGGCTGGCGTCCGGCTTCCGGTTCGTCACCGGGACCTTCGATGACGACGAGGCCTTCGCCCGGCTGGCGCAGACCCTCGAGGACCTCGACGCGGAGCGCGGCACCGGCGGCAATCACGCCTTCTACCTGTCGATTCCGCCCAGCGCGTTCCCGGTGGTCTGCGAGAAGCTGCACTCGACCGGACTCGCCCGGCCGCGGGATGGCCGGTGGAGCCGGGTGGTGATCGAGAAGCCGTTCGGTCACGACCTGACCAGTGCGGTCGAACTCAACAGCGTGGTCAACAGCGTGTTCCCCGAGGAAGCGGTGTTCCGGATCGACCACTACCTGGGCAAGGAGACCGTCCAGAACATCCTGGCGCTGCGCTTCGCCAACCAGTTGTTCGACCCGATCTGGAACGCCCACTACGTCGACCACGTGCAGATCACCATGGCCGAGGACATCGGTTTGGGTGGGCGAGCCGGCTACTACGACGGCATCGGCGCTGCCCGGGACGTGATCCAGAACCACCTGCTGCAGTTGCTGGCCCTCACGGCGATGGAGGAGCCGGTGAGCTTCTCCCCTGCCGAACTGCAGTCCGAGAAGATCAAGGTGCTCTCGGCCACCAGGCTGGCGCAGCCGCTGGATGAGACCACCTCTCGCGGTCAGTATGCCGCCGGGTGGCAGGGCGGCGAGCGCGTCGTGGGCCTGCTCGACGAAGAGGGGTTCGCTCACGATTCACGGACCGAGACCTTCGCGGCGATCACGCTGGAGGTCGACACGAGGCGCTGGGCCGGCGTCCCGTTCTACCTGCGCACCGGGAAGCGCCTGGGCCGGCGGGTCACTGAGATCGCACTGGTGTTCAAGCGCGCACCGCACCTGCCGTTCGACGACACCATGACCGACGAATTGGGCAAGAACGCGTTGGTGATTCGGGTGCAGCCAGACGAGGGCATCACACTGCGATTCGGGTCCAAGGTGCCCGGCCACCTGATGGAGGTCCGTGACGTCAACATGGACTTCTCCTACGGCTCGACGTTCTCCGAGGATTCACCGGAGGCCTACGAGCGTCTGATCCTGGATGTGCTGCTGGGTGAGCCCTCCCTGTTTCCGGTCAACGCCGAGGTCGAATTGTCTTGGGAGATCCTCGATCCAGTCCTCCAGAACTGGGCTGAGCACGGCAAGCCCGAGCCGTATGTGGCCGGAAGTTGGGGACCGCGGTCGGCGTTCGAGATGCTGACCCGCTCCGGCCGGGAATGGCGGCGCCCATGATTGTCGAGTTGCCGAACACCACCACCACCGCGATCAACAAGAAGCTCAACGCGATCCGCGAGCAAGTCGGTGCGGCGACGACGGGGCGGGTGCTGACGCTGATCATCGCGCTGGAAACCGACGCCCTGCTCGATGAGTCCATCGCGGCGGCCAACATCGCCAGCCAAGAACACCCGAGCCGGGTGATCGCGGTGGTCGGCGGAGACCCCGACACCGGTGAGTCGCGCTTGGACGCCGAGGTGCGAATGTTCGGCGATGCCGGCGCCAGCGAGGTGGTGGTGCTGCGGCTCTACGGTCCGCTGGCCGGCCATGCTGACGCGGTCGTGGTGCCCTTCCTGCTGCCCGATATTCCGGTGGTCGCGTGGTGGCCCGACGTCGCGCCCGCAGCCCCGGCCACCGACCCCCTGGGGGCCCTGGCGTTGCGGCGCATCACCGACGCCACCAACGCCCCCGATCCCCGGGCGGCGATCAACAGTCGCCGAGACGGCTACACCGCCGGCGATACCGACCTGTCGTGGAGTCGCATCACCTACTGGCGGGCGTTGCTCGCCTCCGCACTGGATCAGCCACCGTTCGAGCCGATCCGCTCGGCGGTGGTCTCCGGGCTGGCGACCGAACCGGCCCTGGACATCCTGGCCGGCTGGCTGGCCAGTCGCATCGACGGTCCGGTGCGGCGTGCGGTCGGCGAACTGAAGATCGAATTGACCCGCGACAGCGAGACCGTGGCGCTGAGCCGCCCCCAGGACGGGGTCACCGCCACTTTGAGCCGCACCGGGAGGCCGGCGGCGCTGGTGCCGCTGCCCCGCCGGGTGACCGCGGAGTGTCTGGCTGAAGATCTGCGCCGGCTGGATGCGGACGTGATTTACGGTGCCGCGCTGACGGGCCTGGAAGAAGTGGAGTATCTGTGATCGTTGCGACCTACCCCGACACCGACGCACTGGTCGCCGCTGCCGGTGACCGCCTGGCCGATGCCGTCGAATCGGCGATCGCCGCCCGAGGCCGGGCGTTGGTCGTGCTGACCGGCGGCGGTACCGGCATCGGGATCCTCCGCCGGCTCCGCGAGCATGCTGCGCGGATCGACTGGGGTTGCGTGCAGGTGTATTTCGGCGATGACCGGTTCGTGCCGAGCGACGACGACGAACGCAACGAGAAGCAGGCCCGCGAGGCTCTGCTGAACCACGTCGGGATCCCCGCCGGCAATGTTCATGCGATGGCGGCCAGCGACGGCGCGTTCGGCGACGATCTGGATGTGGCCGCGCTGGCCTACGAGCAGGTGTTGGCCGATCATGCCGAACCCGGCGAGCGCACGCCGGACTTCGACGTGCACCTACTGGGCATGGGGGGTGAAGGCCACGTCAACTCCTTGTTCCCGGACACCCCGGCGGTCGCCGAGTCCGCCCGGCTGGTGCTGCCGGTCTACGACTCGCCCAAGCCTCCCCCACGCCGAATCACCCTGACAATTCCTGCGATCCAGCGCTCCCGCGAAGTGTGGCTGGTGGTGGCCGGTGAGCCCAAGGCCGAGGCGGTCGCCGCCGCGGTCGGTGGTGCGGACCCGGTCGCGGTGCCCGCCGCCGGGGCGACGGGGCGCGAACAGACGGTGTGGTTGCTCGATGAAGCAGCCGCCTCGCTGCTGCCCGCCACGTCATAATGAGCGCTATGGCAGACAGAAGCTCAGGATCCGGCACGGAACGTAAGCGACTCAAGACCCTGGCTCAGGCTGCCCTGAACGCCGACGTGACGGTCGGGCAGCTTGAAGATGTGCTGGACGGTCTGGGCGGCACCATGAATGAGCTCAACAGCTCATTGTCCAATCTCAACGCGACGATCGAACGCCTCGGCGGCGGCCTGGATCACCTTGAGGACACCATGTCCAGCCTCGATGACCTGGCCCGCCGCTTAGTCACGCTGATCGAACCGGTGGAGGCCATCGTCAATCGCATCGACTACCTGGTCGAAGTCGGCGAGACGGCGATGTCTCCGTTGACAGCGACCGAAAACGCGGTGCGCGGCATATTCAATGCCATGCGCAACCGGGTGCGCTGAGCCGTCAGGGTTTCATACTCCCTGCCTCCCTGCGCATTCAGAGGCGTCGGAGAATTCGACCCACCAAAGCACCGTGATCGACTGCCCGCCACCGAACCGCGACACCCAACGCGATCTACGAGCAGTTCAAAACCGACCAGGACACCGTTATGCATCGCCCTTCTGCCCCGCTGTCGGCGCCGCCTCCGGGCGGCGACCACCAGCCCCAGCCGGTCTAAGCCGGGCTGGGGGGCAGATCACGCGTACTTGATGAGCAGGCCGACCGCGATGATGCAGGTCAGCCAGATCGCGATGACGAAGTAAGTCAGCCGGTCCAGGTTCTTCTCGACCACGGTCGAGCCGGACAGGCTGGACTGCACACCGCCACCGAACAGAGTCGACAGGCCGCCACCCTTGGCGCGGTGCAGCAGCACCAGCAGAATCACCAGCAGGCTGGTGATCACCAAGAGAATCTGCAGCGTCAAGATCATGGGAGTTACCCTACCGTTCGCCTTGGTGCGTCAAGGCTCTGGGTCAAGGGAGCGGCCCGCCGGCAGCCAGCGCCGCCAGCATCGCGAACTGCTCACCGTCCAGCGACGCTCCGCCGACCAGCCCGCCGTCCACGTCCGGCTGGCCGATGAGTTCTCCGACGTTCTTGGCGTTGACCGACCCGCCGTAGAGCACCCGGACGGTGTCGGCGATCTTGGGCGAGGCGAGCTTGCCCAGCTCGCCGCGCACGGCCGCACACACCTCCTGCGCATCCGCCGCACCGGCCACCCGGCCGGTTCCGATGGCCCACACCGGCTCGTAGGCGATGACGCTGGCACCGATCTGCTCGGCGCTCAGGCCGGCCAGCGAGCCACGCAACTGCTCCAGGCAGTGCTCGACGTGGCTGCCGGCCTCCCGGATCTCCAGGTGCTCGCCGATGCAGATGATCGGGGTGAGGCCGTGCCTGAGGGCGGCGGCGGCCTTCGCGGCGACCAGCGCGTCGTCCTCACCGTGGTAGCTGCGCCGCTCGGAGTGCCCGACGACGACGAAGGTGCAGCCCAGCTTGGCCAGGAACGCCCCGCTGATCTCGCCGGTGTAGGCGCCCGCGTCGTGCTGCGAGACGTCCTGGGCGCCGAAGGTCAGCCGGAGCTTGTCGCCGTCGACCAGGGTCTGCACGCTGCGCAGATCGGTGAACGGCGGCAGCACCGTGACATCGACCTTGTCGAAGTACTTGTCCGGCAGCGCGAAAGCCACCTTCTGCACCAGTGCGATGGCCTCGAAGTGGTTGAGGTTCATCTTCCAGTTGCCGGCGATCAGCGGCTTACGACTCATTACGAACCTCCGGTTTCCAGAACTTGCAAGCCTGGCAGTGGTTTGCCCTCAAGGTATTCCAGGGATGCTCCGCCGCCGGTGGAGATGTGCGAGAAACCGTCCTCCGGCAGACCCAGCGCCCGTACCGCCGCGGCGGAGTCGCCGCCACCCACAACACTGAAGGCACCCTTGGCGGTGGCGGCTGCGATCGCCTCGGCCACTCCCCTGGTGCCGGCCTCGAACGCCGGGAACTCGAACACGCCCATCGGCCCGTTCCAGAAGATGGTCTTGGCGTTGCCCAGCAGTGCGGCGAACCGCTCCACCGAACCCGGGCCGACATCCAGGCCCATCTTTCCGTCCGGAATGGCGTCCGCGGCGACGACCTCGCCGGTGGCGGCGGCGTCGAACTTGTCGGCGACGACGATGTCCACCGGCAGCCGCAGCACATCGGCGTAGTCATCGAGCAGTTGCCGGCAGGTGTCCACCATGTCGGCCTCCAGCAGCGACGTCCCGACCGCAAGGCCTTGGGCGGCCAGGAAGGTGAAGCACATCCCGCCGCCGATCACGATGGAATCGGCCTTGGTCGCCAGCGACTTGATCACGCCCAGCTTGTCGGAAACCTTCGAACCGCCCAGCACTACGGCGTAGGGCCGCTCGGTGGACTCGGTCAGCTGCTGCAGCACCTGGATCTCCGCGGCGACCAGCGTCCCGGCGTACGACGGGAGCAGCGTGGCGATGTCGTAGACCGAGGCCTGCTTGCGGTGCACCACACCGAATCCGTCGGAGACGAACGCCCCCGGCGAACCATCCGGCGCGGCCACCAGCTCAGCCAGCGCCCGGGCCAGCGCCAGTCGCTCGCCGTCGTCCTTGCTGGTCTCCCGCGCGTCGAAGCGGATGTTCTCCAGCAGCAGCACGTCACCGTCGGTCAGGCCCTCGGCGCGGGCCAACGCGTCGGTGCCGACCACGTCACCGGCCAACTGGACGTGGCGGCCCAACTGCTCGCCGAGCGCGGCCGCGACCGGCGCCAGCGACAGTTTGGGGTCCGGACCGCCCTTGGGCCGGCCCAGGTGGGCGGTCACCACGACCTTGGCGCCGGCGTCGACCAGCGCGCGCAGTGTGGGCACCGACGCGGTGATCCGGCCCAGGTCGGTGATCTTTCCATCGTCGAGCGGGACGTTCAGGTCGGAGCGCACCAGCACGCCCCGCCCCGCCACACCCTCGGCGATCAGGTCTTCGACTGACTTGACGGCCACGATCGCGTTACAGCGACTTGCCGACGAGAGCGATCAGGTCGACCAGACGGTTGGAGTAGCCCCACTCGTTGTCGTACCAGGAGACCACCTTGGCCTGGTTGTCGATCACCTTGGTCAGCCCGGAGTCGTACAGCGACGAGTGCGGGTCGGTGACGATGTCGCTCGACACGATCGGGGCGTCGTAGTACTTCAGGATGCCCTTCATCGGGCCCTCGGCGGCGGCCTTCATGGCGGCGTTGATGTCTTCCACCGACGCCGACTTGCTCAGCTCGGCGGTCAGGTCGGTGACCGAACCGGTGGGGATCGGCACCCGCAGTGCGTAGCCGTCCAGCTTGCCCTTCAGTTCGGGCAGCACCAGGCCGATCGCCTTGGCGGCACCGGTTCCGGTGGGCACGATGTTGATCGCGGCGGCGCGGGCGCGACGCAGGTCGCTGTGCGGGCCGTCCTGCAGGTTCTGGTCCTGGGTGTAGGCGTGGATGGTGGTCATCAGACCCTTGACGATGCCGAACTCGTCGTTGAGGACCTTGGCCAGCGGGCCAAGGCAGTTCGTGGTGCACGACGCGTTGGAGATGATGTTCTGGCTGCCGTCGTACTTGTCGTCGTTGACGCCCAGCACGATGGTGATGTCCTCATCGGTGGCCGGCGCGGAGATGATGACCTTCTTGGCGCCGGCGTCCAGGTGGCCCTTGGCCTTGGCGGCGTTGGTGAAGATGCCGGTGGACTCGACGACGACGTCGACGCCCAGGTCACCCCAGGGCAGTGCCGCCGGGCCTTCCTTGACCTCAAGGGCCTTGATCTTGGTGTTGCCGACGACGATGGTGTCGTCGCCTTCGAGGCTGACGTCGTGGGGCAGCCGACCCAGGATCGAGTCGAACTTCAGCAGGTGCGCCAGGCTGGCGTTGTCGGTCAGGTCGTTGACCGCGACGATCTCGATGTCGGTGTTGTTGCCCAGAGCTTTTTGTGCGTCCAATGCCCTGAAGAAGTTCCGCCCGATGCGGCCGAAGCCGTTCACGCCTACCCGGACCGTCACTGGTCTCTCCTCGTGTTTCTCAGTTTGCTGGTGTAGTGGTAGCCAGCCTAGTGCGTGACGGACCCCACAGAACCTTCGGTACGGCGGACCGGCAACTCGTCGCCGGGTTCGGGCCACGGCTGGCGGCTGAGCAAGTCGGCCACCGCCACGTAACCGGCTTCGATCAGCCCCGATTTGGCGTCGACAATCCGGTAGGCCTGCTCTTTCCGGTGGATGGGTTGGCCTTCGAGCACGATCACCCGCAGCTCGCCCTCGGCGAAGTGGCAGCGGCGCTGCACCGCCGCGAGCAGCTGCTCATTGTGCAGGTGGCCTTCGCCGAAGTTCCACCCGATCAGCGGGCCCGCGATGATCTCGCCGTCGCGGATGTTGTAGTCGGCCACGTTGTCGAGCGCTCGGGCCAGCAAGCCGTTCAGTGCCCGCCCCTGCAGGTGCATGGCACGGAACGCCCCCGGGACTTTGTCGGCGACAAGATCGGCGGTGGACTGGTCGTAGAACTTCGCCAACTGGTTGGTGACCAGTGCGGAGCTCTTGACCACGTTGGCCTCCACGATGTCCTCGGTGCCGGCGCGGAAGCACCAGAAGCTGGCCGCCCAGTTTCCGGCGTAATAACGCATGGCGGGAAGGAACGAAATCTGCTGCGGAAACATGTTCCCGGCCACCGGGATAACGATGAGTCCGGTGAACAGAATGGCCATCAACAGCGGCGACCGCAGTTCGTAGACGCTGACTTCGGGATGCTGTCCGAACAGGAAGAACAGCGAGAGGAGGAAGAAAACATTCCATTCCAACGGGACTCCCATCGGGAGGTTGGACAGGATGTTGAGGTGAAAGATCACCATGAACGCGATCAAGAACCACCGCCACGGGTGATCACCGGCGACGAGCACCAATAACGCCGGCACGACGAATTCGGCTGTGGTGCCGCCGACGTGCGCCATGAGCTGCGGAATCCGGGTGGGGCGCAGGTCGTTGACGTGATCGCGGTACATCAGGTGTTTGAGGCCGGTGAAGATCTTGGAGCGCAGCAGGGCATTGTTGCTCGTCATCACCGCGACCACATAGGGAAAGTGGTGGTTGAGCTTGGAGGTGGCCGCACCCCACCACAGCCCGAGGATGATGAGCTTGAACGCGGCCATCTGGTCGACGTAGGGAAAGAAGAAGACCAGCAGCGTCAGGCCGTAGTGCTCGGCGCGGGCGGCCAGAAAGATCGTCTTGTCCCGCAGGCCCAGCAGCACCAGTGCGACGACCATCGGCGCCACCACCATCGGGTCCAGCAGACCCACCGGGCCGGGATCGCCGTGCCCCGCTGACAACAATGCCCAGACACCGCAGCCCAGGACGGCGGCATACAAGGCGATGTCGACCACGGTGCGGGTGTCGCCGCGGGTGAGCGGGACCTTGCCGGGCCACGGCGGCAGGCGGATTGTGTTGGGCCGCAACCAGTACAGGACACCGCCGATGGGCGGCCAGAACCGGGCGGTCAGCGGACCGGATCCGCAGCCCAGGCCCAGGATCTCGAACAGCAGACTGAAGACGACGAGTTTCTGATAGACGATCGGCTGGGTCCACCAGTCGGCGATGCGGCCGAGTTCGCCCAGGCCCGGAGTCAGCGCGATGACCGCTGCGGCGCCTGCGGCGTAGGCCGCGATCTTGATCAGGTAGATCAGGTAGACCCCCGATGGGGTGCCGAAACCCTGTTCGGCCCAGTGCCTGCTGCAGACCTGGATCCGGGTCGCCCACGGGGTGGCGCGCCACGTTTCGGGGTCGACGTCGGGAACCGACGGTTTGATGAACCCCATACTGTCCTCACTCCCTGCCGTGTGCCCGTTCTGTTATAGCGGCAAGTGCAGGCGTGCGACGGTCATTCGGGCGGGTCGGAATCACCGCGCAGGAGTCCTTCTCCGGTGGTGGGCGTGGTTGACCTGTGGTGGCGTGGTGCCGTCGGTCCAGCCGAGGCGTCCGGTGGTGGTGATGATGGTGTGTTGGCGGCCGTCGGTGGTGTCGGTGTGGTCGCAGCCGCAGGCGAAGAACAGCTCGTCGGCGTTGGTGCGTCCGCCGCGTGCCCAGGGCTGGGAGTGGTGCACTTCGCAGTGGTAGCCGGGCTCTAGGCAGTTCGGTCGGGTGCAGCCGCGGTCACGGGCGTAGCAGATCAACCGCTGATCAGCGGTCGCGACGCGTTTTTGCCGGCCGAGGTAGAGCGGGCGTGTGGTGTGGTCGTCGAAGACGGCCAGGTAGTGGATCGCCTGGGCGGCCATGGTGATCAGGTCGCGCATGGGCAGCCGGGATCCACCGCCGGTCAAGGCTGGTGGTGGCATGGGCAGCGAGGGGTCGCATGCGGCGTGGGCGGCTTGGTTGAGTTCGGCCAGGGTGGTGGTGACGATGACGGTGACGGGGTGGCCGCGGTGGGTGCCGAGTTTGCCGGAGGCGATGGCGGTGGACATCGCGAGTTTGAACGCGTCGTGGCAGCGCTGCCCGGGGCTGCGGTCATCGCGCCCCGCAATCCCGTCGGGCACATGCCGTCCAGGGCGCACGGCGGCGGCAACGGCTTCGAAGTAGGCGCGGGTTTGGGGGTCGAGGAGCCCGGTGAGTTTGGACATGCCGTCGAGACCTTGGCGACCAAGGGTCAGGCTGCGCCGTCGCGCCCGGTCGCGGTCACTGAACAGCCCATCGGGGTTGAGGTGATCGGCGATGCGCTGCCCGATCTTGGTGACCACCCCGGCATCGACTCGGGTGGCATGCGAGACCAACGCCGTTTCGGCATCGGCGACGTCGGCAGGTGGCACCCAGGCGGGCAGCACGTCGACGGCCTGGCAGACCGCGCGGATGTGGTCCTCCCCGACCGCACCCGACTGCACCGCGGTAGCCAGGGCTGGTGACTCAGGAGGCAGAACCGCACCGGTCAGGGAGCGGCGGGGCCGGATGCGGGCGGCCACACGGCAGCGGCGGGTGATCTCGCGTGGGGTGATCCGCAGCCGTTTCCATAGGGCGGCCCGTGCTGCGGCGATCGAACCGCAACCATCGGGCGGCTCGGCGAGCTCGCCGAAGATCCGGTACATCAACCCGCGATTCACCCGGTCCTGGGTTTCCAGCCGCTCGGCGATGTCGACCCGAAAGGCGTTGCCCACCAGATCCGTCGAGGTCGCCCGCAACACGTCCTGGGCGGCATCAATGGCATCCAGAGCAGCACAGACCTGCTCCCGCGCCGCCACCACGCCCAGTGCTGTTGCCATACCCCGACGCTAAAAACCACCCCCGACACCGACCCCCAACCGGAGGTCGCCGGCAACCCGGGCTGTGGATCAACCCCCAACTGGGGATAAGCACACCGCTAGGCGTCTTCGAGCAGCTCCGGGGTGACCGCAGACTCGGTGTCGGGAATGCCGTCCTGCTTGGCCTTGCGGTCGGCCATCGACAACAGCCGCCGGATGCGTCCTGCCACCGCGTCTTTGGTCATCGGCGGGTCAGCCAGCCGGCCCAGTTCCTCCAGGGAGGCCTGCCGGTGCTCGACCCGCAGTTTGCCGGCCGAAGCCAGATGATCAGGCACGGTGTCGCCGAGGATCGCCAGTGCGCGTTCCACCCGCGCCGCCGCCGCCACGGCCGCCCGCGCGGAGCGGCGCAGGTTGGCGTCATCGAAGTTGGCCAGCCGGTTGGCCGTTGCCCGTACCTCGCGGCGGATCCGGCGCTCCTCCCAGACCAACCGGGTGTCTTGGGCACCCATGCGGGTCAGCAGCGCCCCGATCGCCTCGCCGTCGCGCACCACCACCCGGTCCGCTCCACGCACCTCGCGGGCCTTGGCGCTGACCCCGAGCCGGCGCGCCGCGCCGACCAGCGCCAGGGCGGCCTCCGGTCCGGGGCAGCCGACCTCCAGAGCCGATGAGCGTCCCGGTTCGGTGAGGGAACCGTGCGCCAAAAACGCTCCCCGCCAAGCAGCTTCGGCGTCAGCGACACTGCCACCGACGACCTGGGCCGGCAGGCCCCGCACCGGGCGCCCGCGCAGATCCAACAGCCCAGTCTGACGAGCCAGAGCTTCCCCGTCCTTCGTCACGCGCAGCACGTAGCGGGTGCTCTTGCGCATCCCGCTGGCGGTCAGCACGTGCACGATCGCGTTATAGCCGTACAGGTCGAAGATGTCCTTGCGCAGCCGCCGCGCGATGACCCCCAGGTCCACCTCGGCTTCGACTACGACCCGACCGGCCACGATGTGCAGTCCGCCGGCGAAGCGCAGCAGCGCCGCGACCTCGGCGCGGCGAGCACTCACCGAACTGACCACGAGACGGCTCAGCTCGTCCTTGACTTCGGCCGTCATCGCCACGACTTGTCACCT
This sequence comes from Mycobacterium sp. P7213, assembly GCF_900604305.1. NCBI lineage: Bacteria > Bacillati > Actinomycetota > Actinomycetes > Mycobacteriales > Mycobacteriaceae > Mycobacterium > Mycobacterium sp. P7213. The sequence continues at coordinate 16,701 of NZ_UWOA01000012.1, read as the reverse complement.
CCCGGCCCGAGCCCGCTCGGTCCACTCACGCCGGATTGCCGGCCCCCGCCCTCGGCATGCGTCGCGACCGGTGTCGGAGCGATCAACGTCGATGCGTCGATGTTCCGAACCCCGTCCAGCGCCGCCGCCAACTTTCCTGGGTCATGTAAAGGTGTACCAGGTCGAGCCACGTCCACGAACCGAACCTCGGCAGCGAACAATGTGGCGGCACGCCGCAGTTGTTCGCGCTCGCGTTCACTGGGCACTCGGCCTGCGTCGATGATGATGTGGTCCACCGTGAAATCGGGTGCGTGTTGCGCCAGTACGTGCAGGTGTCGCTCCACGGAGAATCCCGCGGTCTCCCCCGGCTCGGCCACCAGGTTGAGCACCAGAGCACGACGGGCGGTGGTCTTCTGCAGCGCCCAGGCCAGACCCGGTACCAGCAGGTGTGGGATCACACTGGTGAACCACGAGCCCGGGCCGAGCACCACCAGATCCGCGGACATGATGGCGTCCACCGCTTGGCGGGTAGCCGGCGGATTGCCCGGCGACAGCCGTACCCGGCGTACCTTTCCCGGGGTGGTCGCGATGGCCACCTGCCCCCGGATCACCCGGAACAGTCGCGGGTCGGCCTCCAATCCGGACACATCGGCTTCGATCTGCAGCGCGATCGGGCACATCGGCAGCACCCGCCCCTTGACCCCCAGCATCCGGCCGAGCTCGTCGAGTGCGGCGACCGGGTCGGCCAGCACTTCGTTGAGGCCGGCCAGCAGCAGGTTGCCGATCGGATGCCCGGCAAGGGCGCCGGTGCCACCGAAGCGGTGCTGCAAGATGGTCGCCCACAGCTGGCCGGTCGGGGTATCGGAGGCCAGCGCCGCCAGTGCCATCCGCAGGTCCCCGGGTGGTATCACGTCGAGCTCGCCGCGCAACCGACCCGAGGAGCCACCGTCGTCGGCAACGGTCACCACCGCGGTGACGTGTGGGGTCAGCCGGCGGGCAGCCGACAGCGTCGCGTACAGGCCGTGCCCACCACCGAGCGCGACGATGCTCGGATTGCCTTGCGCGGGCTCAACACTCATTGGCGCCGCTTCTCCTCATCGCTTCGCACTGCACTGCCGCCGGCGCAACTCATTCGCGACCCAGATCCCGGTGCAGCACTCGAACCGACAGTTGGTCGTTGTCGTCTTGGGCATCCAACAGGCGCGCCAACGCCTCGGCGATAGCCACGCTGCGGTGCTTGCCGCCGGTGCACCCGATGGCCAGCGTCATGTACCGCTTTCCCTCTCGCCGATAGCCGCTGACCACCAGGGCCAGAAGCCGGTGGTAGCCGGCCAGGAATTCGTCCGCGCCCGGTTGGCTCAGCACGTAGTCGCGTACCGCCGGGTGCTGCCCGGTGTGCGGGCGTAGTTCGTCGATCCAGTGCGGGTTGGGCAGAAAGCGCACGTCCATGACCATGTCGGCGTCCATCGGCAGGCCGTACTTGAAGCCGAAAGACTCGACCGTGATCGACGTGGGGGCCAGTACGGCGTCACCACCGAACATCCCCTCGATGCTCTCCCGCAGTTCGCGCACGCTGAGCACTGAGGTGTCGATGACGAGGTCGGCCACCGCGCGCACCGGCGCCAGCATGATCCGTTCAGCCGTGATGCCCTCGGTGAGGGTCTGCTGGCCCTGCAGGGGGTGACTGCGGCGGTTGTGCTCGTAGCGCCGGATCAGTACGTCGTCGCTGGCCTCCATGAACAGCACGCGCGGGTTGATGCCGCGGGTGGCCAGTTCGGTGCGCACCGAGTCCAGGTCGCCGGTGAAGCCGGCCGAGCGGACGTCCATCACGACTGCCAGCCGGGTGATCCGGGATCCCGCCGCCAGCCCCAGGTCCACCATGCGGGTGATCAGGTCTGGTGGCAGGTTGTCGGCGACGTACCAGCCCAGGTCCTCCAAGACCTTCGCCGCGGTGCCGCGCCCCGCGCCGGACAGTCCGGTCACCAGCACCACGTCGATACCGGCGCCGTCTGACGGGCCGGCGACATCGCGTTCCCGTACGCCTTTCGGTGATTCCGTGGTCATCCCGACATCCGTTGCTGTTCAGCGGCGCCCGCCGCGCCGTCGGCTCCCAGCGCCTCGAGGACGGCCGCGGCGGTCGCCGCGCCGATCCCCGGGATCGAAGTGAGCTCTTCGACGGTAGCCCCTTTCAGTCGCGCCACCGAACCGAAATGGGAGATCAGCACCTTGCGCCGATGCTCACCCAGCCCGGGCACCGCGTCCAGCACCGACTCCGTCATCCGCTTGGACCGCTTGCTCCGGTGGTAGGTGATGGCGAACCGGTGCGCCTCATCCCGAATTCGCTGCAAGAGGTAGAGCCCTTCGCTCTGCCGGGGCAGGATGATCGGGTCCGGCTCAGAGGGCACCCACACCTCCTCCAGTCGTTTGGCCAGGCCGATGGTCGCGACGTCAGTGATGCCGAGCTCGGCCAGCACCGCGGCCGCAGCGTTGACCTGCGGTGCACCGCCGTCCACCACGTAGAGATTGGGCGGATAGGCGAACTTACGTGATTTCCCTTCGGGGGCAAGCACTTCGGCATCCAAGTGCCGGCGGAACCGACGACGCGTCACTTCGGCGATCGAGGCCACATCGTCCGAGCGCCCCTCGCCGGCGGCTTCCCGAATCGCGAAATGGCGGTAGTCCGACTTGCGGGGCAGTCCGTCCTCGAACACCACCAGCGACCCGACGACATCGGTGCCCTGCACGTGACTGATGTCGACACACTCGATGCGCAGCGGGGCGTCGGACAGGCCCAGAGACTCCTGAATATTCTGCAGCGCAGCCGATCTGGCGGTGAAATCGCCGGCGCGTTTCATCTTGTGTTGCTGCAGCGCATCTTTGGCGTTCCGCTCGACCGTCTCGGCCAGCGCCCGTTTGTCGCCGCGCAGCGGCACCCGCAGCGAGACCCGCGAACCCCGCAGCTCGGAGAGCCAGCTGGTCAGCTCATCGGCGTTGGCCGGCAGACAGGGCACCAGCACCTCACGCGGCACCGGGTTGGTCGGCTCGTCGGCGGCGCCTTCCAATTCGGCCTGGTCACCGTAGAACTGGGTGACGAACTGCTCGACCAGCTGCCCCAGGGAGCTGTCGGCGTCGCCGGGGTCACCGGGCTTCTCGACGATCCAGCCGCGCTGCCCGCGCACCCGCCCGCCGCGCACGTGGAACACCTGAACCGCCGCTTCCAGATCGTCCTCGGCAAACGCCACCACGTCGGCATCGGTCCCGTCGCCGAGCACCACGGCCTGCTTCTCCAGGGCGCGTTTCAGGGCGGCGACGTCGTCGCGCAAACGCGCGGCGCGTTCGAAGTCGAGCTCATCGGAGGCGGCCAGCATCTGCTGCTCGAGGCTGCGGACCATCCGGTCGGTCTTACCGGCCAGGAAGTCGCAGAAGTCCTCCACGATCCGCCGGTGTTCTTCGGTGCTGACCCGACCGACGCATGGTGCGGAGCACTTGCCGATATAGCCGAGCAGACAAGGCCGGCCGATCTGCTGGTGGCGCTTGAACACACCCGCCGAGCAGGTGCGGGCCGGAAAGACCCGCAGCAGCAGATCCAGGGTCTCGCGAATCGCCCAGGCGTGTGAGTAGGGCCCGAAGTAGCGCACGCCCTTACGGCGCGGCCCGCGGTAGACCATCAGCCGCGGGTACTCTTCGCCTCTGGTGACCGCCAAAACCGGGTAGGTCTTGTCGTCGCGGTAGCGGACGTTGAACCGCGGGTCGAACTCCTTGATCCAGTTGTATTCCAGCTGGAGTGCCTCGACCTCGGTGTTGACCACCGTCCACTCCACCTTGGCTGCGGTGGTCACCATCTGGCGGGTCCGCGGGTGCAGGCCGGCGATGTCGGCGAAGTAGGACGTCAGTCGTGACCGCAGGCTTTTCGCCTTGCCCACGTAGATGACCCGGCCGTGCGGGTCGACGAACCGGTAGACGCCGGGCGCGACGGGAATGGACCCGGACGCCGGACGATAGGTCGCGGGGTCTGGCACGTTAACCAGGCTAGCGACGATCGGGGGGTGGTTGCGCCGGGCGGTAGCGCGACAATAAGGCCCGCAGCGCCCGCATGGCCTCGACGGCGTGCTCTTTGTCGGCGGACTGGATGGCCACCAGCGGAATGTATTCGTCGTCGGGCAACTCCAGCCGGGCCCAGCGCTTGCCCGGCGGGAACGTCACGCCGACGACCTCCGACCATGGAATCAGCCGGTCTGAAAGCGCATTGCGGACCGACACGCCGGACTCGCCCGCCCGCACCCGGGCCCGAGTCAACAGCAGCAGCGCGCCGGCGACGATCAGGCCCAGTACCACCACCGCCACCCGGTCATAGGTACGGAAGATCACGCCGCTGGCGCGGATGGTCAGCAACACGCTCACCACGACATGGATGGTCACGATCAGGATTGCGACGATCCATACGCCGAGGCGCATCATGCGCGGACGTACCTGAAGATCCCAGCGCGGGGATCCGGCCGGGGGCGTCACAGCGCGGCGCGAAGCTCGCGCAGCCTCAGCGCCGTACTGAGTGCTGCGGCAGCCGCCTGAGCACCCTTGTCCTCGGTCGAATCGGGCAGTCCAGCGCGGTCCAGCGCCTGCGCCTCATCGTTGACGGTGAGCACGCCGTTGGCCACCGGGGTCGCCGCGTCCAGCGAGACCCGGGTCAGGCCCTGCGTCACCGCATCGCATACATAGTCGAAATGCGGTGTGGCACCGCGGATCACGACCCCCAGCGCGACGACGGCGTCATGGTTTCGGGAAACTTCCTGCGCCACGACCGGGATCTCGATCGCCCCAAGCACCCGTACCACCGTCGGCTCGGCGATGCCCGCGTCGGCGGCAACCTTGCGGGCTCCGGCCAGCAGGGCATCACAGATACGGGTGTGCCATGTGCTGGCCACGATCGCCAGACGCACGTCAGAGGCGTCGAGCACCGGCATGTCCGGCACTCCTGCAGCGGGGCTCATCTACATCGCCCCGCCGAATTCGTCCGGCAACTGCGCGGAGTCGTCGTAGTCCTCCAAGCCGGTCAGTTCATGGCCCATCCGGTCACGCTTGGTCAGCAGGTAGCGGATGTTCTCGGAGTTGGCCCGCACCGGCAGCGGCACCCGCTCGATGATGTGCAGGCCGTAGCCGTCCAGCCCGACACGCTTGGCCGGGTTGTTGGTGAGCAGCCGCATCGAGCGAACACCGAGGTCCGAGAGGATCTGGGCCCCGATCCCGTAGTCGCGGGCGTCGGCCGGCAAGCCCAGTTTGAGGTTGGCGTCGACGGTGTCGTCGCCGGCGTCCTGCAGCTGGTAGGCCTGCAGTTTGTGCAGCAGCCCGATGCCGCGGCCCTCGTGGCCACGCATGTAGAGCACCACCCCGCGGCCCTCCTGAGCGACCATCGCCAGTGCCGCGTCCAGCTGCGGACCACAGTCACAGCGCCGGGAGCCGAAAACATCGCCGGTCAGGCACTCCGAGTGCACGCGAACCAGCACGTCGTCGCCGTCGTTGTTCGGCCCGGCGATCTCGCCGCGGACCAGCGCGACATGCTCGACATCCTCGTAGATGCTGGTGTAGCCGACCGCGCGGAACTCGCCGTGCCGGGTCGGGATGCGGGCCTCGGCGACCCGTTCGATGTGCTTTTCGTGCTTGCGCCGCCACTCGATCATGTCGGCGATGGAGATCAGGGCCAGCCCATGCTCGTCGGCAAAGACTCGCAGCTCCTCGGTCTGGGCCATCGCGCCCTCGTCCTTTTGGCTGACGATCTCGCAGATCGCGCCGGCGGGTTGCAGGCCGGCCATCCGGGCCAGGTCGACCGCGGCCTCGGTGTGGCCCGGCCGGCGCAGCACCCCGCCGTCCTTGGCGCGCAGCGGCACCACGTGGCCGGGGCGGGTGAAGTCGTCGGCGACACTGCCCGGATCTGCCAGCAGACGCATTGTGGTGGCCCGGTCAGATGCCGAAATGCCGGTTCCGACATTGTTCTTGGCATCGACGGTGACGGTGTAGGCGGTGCCGTGCTTGTCCTGGTTCACCGCATACATCGGCAGCAGGCCCAGCCGGTCGCAGATGGCGCCGTCCAGGGGCACACACAGGTAGCCGGAGGTGTAGCGGACCATGAACGCCACCAGCTCGGGGGTGGCCTTCTCTGCGGCGAAGATCAGGTCGCCTTCATTCTCGCGGTCTTCGTCGTCGATGACGACGACGGCCTTGCCGGCCGCGATGTCGGCAACCGCCCGCTCGACGGTGTCCAACTTCGTCATCTGTGCCACCTTGGTTTCGCCGTCGGAAAGCGCCCCGTCGGCGCAACCCGCCCATCCAGTATGAACCACCCCGGACCCACGGTTTGCCCCGCGGAGTCATTCCGTGGGCTTTGTCACCAACCGCTCGACATACTTGGCGATCACGTCCACCTCGAGATTGACCACCGCGCCGACCGGCGCCCGGCCCAAGGTGGTCAGTTCCAAGGTGGTCGGAATCAGCGAGACTTCAAAGAAGTCGTCGGGGTCGGCGCCCAGCCCGGACACCGTCAGCGAGGTTCCGTCCACGGTGATCGAGCCCTTCTCCACCACGTAGCGCGCCAGCGACGCCGGCAGCTCGATCCGCACCACTTCCCAGTGCTGCCCCGGGGTGCGGGACAGCACCCGCCCGGTGCCGTCGACGTGGCCCTGCACGATGTGGCCGCCCAGTCTGCTGTTCAGAGCGGCCGCACGTTCCAGGTTCACCGGGCTTCCTACCTGCAACGATCCCAGGCTGGACCGCTCCAGCGTCTCAAGCATCACGTCGGCGCTGAAGCGGCCGCCGGGCTCGACATCGACAACGGTCAGGCACACGCCGTTGACGGCGATCGAGTCGCCGTGGCGGGCGTCGGAGGTGACCGTGGGGCCCTGGATGACCAGGCGCGCAGCGTCGGCGAGGTCCTCGCGGCCGACCAGCTCGCCCAGCTCCTCGACGATTCCGGTGAACATCACACCAGGCTATGTCTACGCTGCCCTACCCCGACCAGGCGGCCTCTATACGATGTCCCCCATGCGCAGACTTCTCATCGCCCTGGCCACCGCGACCACTGCCGCCGCGCTGTTCGCCGGCTGTTCTTCCAAGGATGCCGGCGGGCCGCTGCCCGACGCTTCGACGCTGGTCAAGGAATCGGCCACCACCACCGCCAACCTCAAGAGCGCGCACCTGGCACTCTCGGTGACCGGCCAGATCAAGAACCTGCCGGTCAAGACCCTTGAGGGCGACCTGACCACCCAGCCGACCACCGCAGCCAAGGGCAGCGCGACCATCATGATGCTGGGCTCGGACGTCGACGCCAAGTTCGTCGTGATCGATGGCGACCTCTACGCGGCGATCACCGGCGATGACTACGACAACTACGGCTCCGCCGACAAGATCTACGACGTGGCCGCGATTCTGAGCCCGGAGAAGGGCTTGGCCAACATGCTGTCCAACCTGACCGACGCGAAGTCCGCCGGCCGCGACACCATCAACGGCCAGAAGACCGTTCGGGTCACCGGCAACGCGCCCGCCGACGCGGTGAACTCCCTGGCGCCGCAGCTCAAGGCCACCGCTCCGACGCCGGCCACGGTGTGGATCTCCGAGGATGGTGACCACCAGCTGGTTCAGGCCCAGCTCAACCCCAGCGCGGGCAACGCCATCCAGATGACCCTGTCGAACTGGAACGCAGCCGTCACGATTGAGAAGCCGGCGGGAGCGTAATGCGGGTCAACCGCACGCTGGCGATCAGCGCAGGTAGCCTCGCCGTCCTGCTCGGGGCACTCGACACCTATGTCGTGGTCACGATCATGCGCGACATCATGGCTCCGCAGCCGGCGGGTGTCGGCATCCCGATCAACAAGATCCAGCAGCTGACCCCGATCATCACCTGTTATCTGCTCGGCTACATCGCTGCGATGCCGCTGTTGGGCCGGGCGTCTGACCGGTTCGGCCGCAAGCTGTTGCTGCAGGTCAGCCTGGCCACCTTCGCCATCGGATCGGTGGTGACCGCACTGTCGACCGACCTGTCGATGCTGGTGGTCGGCCGCACCATCCAGGGCGTCGCGGCCGGGGCGCTGTTGCCGGTGACGTTCGCCCTCGGCGCTGACCTGTGGGCGCAGCGCCGCCGGTCGGCGGTGTTGGGCTGGATCGCCGGCGCCCAGGAACTGGGCAGTGTGCTGGGTCCGCTGTACGGCATCTTCATCGTCTGGGCGCTGACCAGCTGGCGAGACGTGTTCTGGATCAACGTGCCGCTGACGGTGCTGGCCATGGTGTTGATCCACTTCAGTCTGCCTCCGCAATCTCAGGACGCCGCACGGGAGCGGGTCGATGTGGTCGGCGGGCTGCTGCTGGCGGTGATCCTGGGCTTGCTGACGATCGGCTTGTACAACCCCGACCCCAGCGCCAAGCAGGCGCTTCCCGACCACGGTGCGGCCTACCTGTTGTTCGCCGCACTCGCGCTGGTGGCGTTCGTGGTCTGGGAGATCAAGTCGCCGACGAAGCTGCTCGACCCGGCCGGCGCCCGGATCGGCCCGTTTCTGGCCGCGTTGGGCTCCTCGCTCTGCGCCGGCGCCGCGTTGATGGTCACCCTGGTTGACGTCGAACTGTTCGGCCAGGGCGTGCTCGGCAAGACCCAGAACGAGGCGGCGATGCTGCTGCTGTGGTTCCTGGCCGCGCTGCCCATCGGCGCCGTGGTGGGCGGGGCGATAGCCACCGTGGCCGGTGACCGACTGGTGACGTTCGTCGGGCTGCTCATCGCCGCCGGGGGCTACTGGCTGATCTCGAAGTGGCCGGTCGACCTGATGGCCTATCACCACGATGTACTCGGCTTGAGCCTTCCGGCGGCACATACCGACCAGGTGCTGGCCGGCTTCGGTCTGGGCCTGGTGATCGGCCCGCTGACCTCAGCGGTGATGCGCGTGGTGCCGCCACGGGAGCACGGTATTGCCGCGGCGGGTGTGGTGGTGGCCCGGATGACGGGAATGCTGGTCGGCATGGCGGCGCTGTCGGCGTGGGGCCTGTACCGGTTCAACCAGATCCTGGCCGGCCTGCCCAAGATGCCCGGCGGCAGCCTGGCCGAGAAGATGGCCGCAACTGCGGCCAACTCCAAGCTGGCCTTCGCCATGATGTACGGCGAGATCTTCGGAATCACCGCCCTCATCTGTGTGGTGGGCGCGGTGCTGGGATTGTTCATCGGCAGCAACGATGTGCACGCCGAAGATCCCGAGGTGCCCGAGCCGGAGGTCGCCATCTCCCGGTGACCGGCGCCAGCCGTTAGTGCGGGACCAGGCTCAACAGCAGGTCGGGGCCGATCTGCTCCATGGTGTCGAATCGCCAGCGCAGTGCCCGGGCGATGTTGGGTACGCCGACGTCGTCGACGGCGGTGACCGGCCCGCCCAGCAGGATCGGCGCCACGTAGGCCAGGATGCGGTCGATCGCTCCGGCCCGCAGGAATGCCCCCGCCAAGGTGGGGCCGCCCTCGAGCAGCACGTCGGTCCGGTCGGAGAGCGCGCGGAGTACCTCGGCCGGGTCGTGGGTGCGGATCACCATGGTGCGCGAGTCGTCGTTGAGCACGTGCGCGTCCGCGGAGATCTCCCGCTGGCCCACCACCACCCGCAGCGGCTGGCGGTCGGCCAGGGTGCCATCGGGCAGCCGGGCGGTCAAAGTGGGGTCGTCGATCAGCACGGTGCCGGTGCCGACCACGATGGCGTCGGCGGCTGCGCGACGGCGGTGCAGATCGGCCCGGGCCGCCTCGCTGGTGATCCACTGGCTGGAACCGTCGGCGGCCGCGCTGCGGCCGTCGATGCTGGTGGCGTATTTCCAGGTGACGTGCGGGCGGCCCGTGCGTTGCTTGTGCAGCCATTCCCGCAACGGCCCGGTGCTCACGGCCGCGGCCTGGACCCCGGAGAGCACCTGCACGCCCGCACCGGCCAGCCGCGCCGCCCCTCCGCCCGCATCCGGGTTGGGGTCGTCGACGGCGTAGACCACCTGCGCCACCCCGGCGGCCAGCAGCGCATCCACGCACGGCGGGGTCTTGCCGTGGTGATTGCACGGCTCGAGGGTGACGACCGCCGTACCGCCGACACTCAGCTCACCGGCCCGGCGCAACGCCACCACTTCGGCGTGTGCCTCGCCGGCCGGACGGGTCCCCCCGACGCCGGCCACCCGGCCGTCGCGATCCAGAATGACCGCGCCCACCGGCGGGTTGGGATAGGTGTTGCCTTTGACCCGCTGCGCCTGTTCGACCGCTAACAGCATGGCGGCGTCATGGTCGACGGCATGCTCGGCGGCCGACGCAGCGCTCATGCCTCGACTCCTCGCTCGCTCGTTCCTCTCTCGCCGTGGCCTTCGATAGTCATGCGCGCAGGTGCGGTGACGCCGCCAGAGCCTGACGCCGCAGTGACTCGACGGCGGCGCCCGGGTCAGCGGCGCTGTAGACGGCCGAGCCGGCGACGAAGCAGTCGACGCCGGCTTCCGCGGCCTGCTCGACGGTGTCGGCGTTGATGCCGCCGTCGATCTCCACCAGGATGCTCAGCTCCCCGGCATCGACCAGCTTGCGCACGGTGCGCACCTTGCTCAGCACCTCGGGGATGAAGGACTGCCCGCCGAACCCGGGCTCCACCGACATCACCAGCAGGGTGTCGAAGTCCCGCAGGATCTCCAGGTAGGGCTCCAGCGGCGTGCCGGGCTTGATGCTGAGTCCGGCTTTGGCACCCGCGGCGCGGATGTCGCGTGCCACGGCGACGGGATTGTCGGTGGCCTCGGCGTGGAACGTGACGTTGTACGCGCCGGCTTCGGCGTAGGGCGGCGCCCAGCGTCCCGGGTCCTCGATCATCAGATGGCAGTCCATCGGGATGTCGGTGGCCGCCAGCAGGCTCTGCACCACCGGCAGACCCAGGGTCAGGTTCGGGACGAAATGGGCGTCCATCACGTCGACGTGCAGCCAGTCCGCACCCTTGACAGCGGCGACCTCATCGGCGAGGCGGGCAAAATCGGCCGACAGGATCGACGGCGCGATCATGGCTCGTGACATGCGCTCAGATTACTTGTAGCGCCGCAGCGAACATGGCGTCGGTCCCGTGCCGGTGTGGCCACAGCTGCACGTGCGGTCCGTCGCCCAGCGCGTCAACCGGGGCGAACAGTTCCCGGGTGTCCAACGCCCGCACCGGATGCCGGCGTAGCGCATCGGCCACCACACCGACCGTCTCGGCCAGGTGCGGCGAGCATGTCGCGTATAACACCACTCCCCCCGGCCGGGTCAGCCCGATCGCGGCGGCCAGCAACTCACGCTGCAGTTTGGCCAGCACCGGAATATCGGCGGGCAGGCGGCGCCAACGGGCTTCGGGTCTGCGCCGCAGGGCGCCCAATCCGGTGCAGGGCGCGTCGACCAACACCCGGTCGAAGCCGGGTTCCAAACCTGAGTCGCGGCCGTCGGCCGTCAGCACCTGCACGTCCAGACCACGGGTGTTATCGGCGACCAGCGCGGCCCGGTGCGGGGCCTGCTCCACCGCGGTCACCCGCGCCCCGGTCTGGGCGCCGAGGGCGGCCAGCAGCGCGGTCTTGCCGCCGGGTCCGGCGCACAGGTCCAGCCACCGCCCGGTGTCACCGTCGACTGGAGCCAGCGTGAGGGCGCGGGCCACCAACTGGCTGCCCTCGTCTTGAACCAGGGCCTGACCGGCACGCACGGCGTCGAGCTTGCCGGGGTCACCACCGGGCAGATAGACGGCGTACGGCGAATACCGGCCGACTTCGCCGTCCACCGCGGCGGCCAACTCGGCCGCGGTCAAGGCGCCCGGCCGGGCCGCGAGATGCACGCGGGGCCGCTCGTCGTCACCGGCCAGCACCGCGTCGAGTTCGCCGGCGGCGGCGCCCAGCGCGTCGGCGAACGCCTGCGCGATCCAGCGCGGGTGGGCGCGGACGAAGGCGGCGTGGCCGATCGGATCGCTGTCGGCGTTCGGTGCCAGTTCCGCGGTCCAGGACTGCTCATCACGGGTGCTGATGGTGCGCAGCACGCCGTTGACGAAACCGCCTCGTGCGGAGTCGAATTCGAGGACAGCCTGATCGACGGTGGTCGATACCGCGGCGTGCGGCTCGACTCGGGTGCGCAGGAGTTGATAGCTGCCCAGCCGCAGCAGATCCAGCAGCACCGGGTGGATCGTCTCGGGTTGGCGCTGCGCTGCCGCGCCGATGATGGCGTCGAGCAGGCCCCGCACCCGGCAGGTGCCGTAGGTCAGTTCCGTGGCGAAAGCGGCGTCACGGCCGGTGATTCCACGTTCGGCCAGCAGCGCCGGCAGCGCGAGGTTGGCGTAGGCATCACGCTGGGAGACTGCCTGCAGCACATCGAATGCGGCGCGACGAGCCGGGTCCAGGGGCTTGCGGCGGGGTTTGCGTGAGCCGTCCTGGGGGCGCTGCGGCCGGCGCTGGCCGCGTTGGGGTCCGGTCATGACGCCCGCACCTCGGGGTCGAGCCGAGCGCCGCGCGCCCAGTCTGCGGCGTCCATCAGTTTCTTTCCCTGCGGCTGGATCTGACCCAATCGCACCGGATCCGTGCCGGTGCCGACCCACACCTGCCGGCGGTCGACATGTAGGGCGCCGGGTGGCAGTCCTGCCGGCCCGTCCGCGGCGAGGCTGACGGGCCCGACTCTGACTCGCAGGTCGCCGATCATGGTCCAGGAGCCCGGGTTCGGGGTGACGGCGCGGATCCGGCGGTCGATCACCGTGGCCGGCAGCTCCCAGTGCACCCGCGCGTCCTCCACGCTGATCTTCGGTGCATAGCTGACCCCGTCGTGCGGTTGCGGCACTGCGTGCAGCGCTCCGTCATCGATGCCGTCGAGGGTGGCCGCCAACAGCTCGGCGCCCGAGACCGCCAGCCGCGCCAGCAGTTCGCCGGCGGTGTCATCGGCCCGGATGGTCTCGGTCGTGACCCCGTAGACCGGCCCGGAATCCAGTTCCGGCTCGATGCGAAACGTCGTCGCTCCGGTCACCTCGTCGCCGGCGGCGATGGCCGCCTGCACCGGAGCCGCGCCCCGCCAGGCCGGCAGCAGGGAGAAGTGCAGGTTGACCCAACCGTGTGTCGGCACCGCCAACAACGCGTCGCGCAGTAGCGCCCCGTAGGCGACCACCGGGCAGCACTCCGGCGCCAGTTCGGCCAGCTCCGCGACCGACTCGGGCGCATTGGGCTGGGCCGGCCGCAGCACCGGAATGCCGTGGTCAAGAGCCAGGCGGGCCACCGGGGACGGCTGCGGGCTCCCCCGCCGGCCGGACGCCGCGTCGGGCCGGGTCAGTACCGCCACCACCTCGTGGCGCGGCGAATCGATCAGCCGTTGCAACGACGGCAACGCGGTGTCCGGGGTGCCGGCGAAGACAATGCGCACCGGGACAGTTTAGGGAAGTCGGGTCCGCTGGATCGCGGCGCGCCACAGCTCCTGAGCCTTTCGCACGCAATCATCGAGCGGTTGCGACGTGTCGACGCGATGGGCGGTATCCCACTCGAAGTCGTGAGCTGCCAGCGCTTCGGCGATCTGTGGTGTCGCATCGGAGTTGCCCGGGGCCCTGCTTCTGATTCGGTCGGCGGCGACCTCAACCGGCACCACGCACTGGATCTCGGTGGTCGCCGCGTGCTTGTGGGCGGCCAGGCGGCGGGCCGCGGCACGGACCTGCCCATCGCGCCAGGTTCCATCGAGGATCACCGACTGACCGCTGGCCAGATACCGGCCCGCCCGATGCAGGATCGCCTGGTAGACGGCAGCCACATTGGCCGGTGCATACAAACCGGCGCCCAGGGAGCCGGCCGCTCCGCTCAGCTGCCCCGACTCGTGCAGTTCCTTGCGCACGTCGTCGGTGGACAGCACCACCGCCCCGATCTGTTCGGCGAGCTTTCGGGCCAGCGTCGACTTACCGGTTCCGGGACCGCCCCCGACCAGCGCCAGCCGGATCGCGCCGCGCTCGAGGTGGCTCACCGCGATCGCCAGGTGGCGCGCCGCGGCGGCGTCAGCCCCGGCCTTGCCCTGGGTCAGCCGCACGCAGTCCACTTTCGCCCGCACCGTGGCGCGGTAGGCGATATAGAAATCCCGCAACGAGGACGGCGCCGTGTCGCCCGCATAGGTGGCGTAGCGGTTCAGGAAGTGGTCGCCGAGATCCTTGCGGCCCAGGAATTCCAGGTCCATGGCAAGGAAGGCGGCGTCGTCGATGCGGTCGATGAAACGCAAGTCGTCACTGAACTCCAGGCAGTCGAGCAGCACCGGCCGGTTCTCCGCCCAGAAGATGTCATCGGCGAGCAGGTCGGCATGGCCGTCGACAATGCAGCCCGCGTCGATCCGCTGAGCGAACAGATCCGCTCGACCGGCAAGGTATGCGCCGGCGAGGTCCTCAACAAGGCGCACCGTCTCGCCGGGCACCACGGTGTCAGCGTGACGGCGCAGGGTGGGGAAGTTGTCGAACCACCGTTGGTGGATAGCCTCGGGCTTGCCCTGCAGGCTGATTCGCGGGCCGCGCTCGGCACGGTCGTGGAAGTCTGCCAGTGTCCGGGCGATGCTGTCGAGCACGCCTTCTACCGGGGCACCATTGCTGACCATCGAAGCCAACCGCTGGTCGTCCTGATAGCGGCGCATCACGACGATCGGCTCGGGCGCCCCGGCGGACGGACCGCTGAGATGGGCCACCCCGAAGTAACTGTCGGGGGCGATTCGGCTGTTGAGTCGGACTTCCCGCGCGCACGCCTCTTCGCGCTGCTCGACGGTACGGAAGTCCAGGAAGTCGGTCTGCACCGGCTTCTTGGCCTTGTAGGCCCGGTCGCCGGCCAAGATCACCACGCCGGAGTGCGTTTCGTGGGCCGCGACGTAGGGTGCCGCTTCCGGCGCATCCGCGTCGCCGTGTGTCGTGAACTCCATGACGTCCAGTGTTACCAGCGCGGCCCGGCGCGGGGGCGAGCAACGGACCGCCCCCGAGCCTGGCCGACGGTCATCTTCCGTCCGGGCGGACCACGATCACCGGAATGCCTGCGGCCTGAACCACCGCGGAGCTGACCGACCCCAAGAGCTGACTGGCGAATCCGCCACGGCCGCGACTACCGACCACCACCAGCTGAGCCTGCTCGGCCGCCTTGACCAACCAGCGAGCCGGGTGGTCACGGACGACCCGTCGCTCGACGGCGACATCCGGAT
Organism: Mycobacterium sp. P7213; assembly: GCF_900604305.1. Classification (NCBI taxonomy): domain Bacteria; kingdom Bacillati; phylum Actinomycetota; class Actinomycetes; order Mycobacteriales; family Mycobacteriaceae; genus Mycobacterium; species Mycobacterium sp. P7213. The sequence continues at coordinate 1,562 of NZ_UWOA01000012.1, read as the reverse complement.
ATTGCTCCTGGTAGCCCGCCAGGCGTTCGGCGAGGATCTCGTGGCCCTGGACTTCGTAGTCGTGCTGGTCCACGTTGAGGATGGGCATGACCCCGACGTCACTCCAGGCGTGCAATGCCACCAGCGATACTCCGCGGTGGGAGGCCTCCTCAAAGGCCAGCGCCGTAGCCCGCTCCGACGCGGGTGAACCGTCGATGCCCACCACCACGGGCGCATCTGTCGCGCAAGCGCGATCGGTGCGAATGACCGCAACCGGACCCTTTGCGTGGTGGATCAGGCTGGTGCTCACCGAGCCCAGCAGCAGGCGGCCGATCGCGCCCAATCCCGTTGAGCCCACGACGGTCAGCCAACAATTCTTGGTGACACCGATCAGCGTCGAGACCACCTGGGCGTAGGCCATCTCGGTGCGCACCTCCGGTGACGCGGCGTCGCCCCGGCTAGCGTCGACGACGTTGCGGGCCCGCGCCAGGATCTTGTTCGCCTCGTCGGCCTGCCAGCTGGGGATTCCCTCGGACATCGGCCCGGGTGGCCAGCCGGTCTCCAGGGGTGTCACCACATGCAGCAGCGTGAGCGGCAACTGGCGCATGATCGCCTCATGCGTCGCCCAGGTCACTGCCGCGTCGGATTCAGGCGATCCGTCCACACCCACCACGATTCCGGGTGTCGTTCTCACTTGTGACATCGCAGGCCTCCAACCATATTGATCAGCCGGCTAGCCGACTTACCTTTGAAACTACTGCGGCCCGGGATGATTCGGCAGGGGCCGTTGGACCTCAATTGCCGATCCAGCTGCCCTTTGTCCTGACGTGACGGCCTGCAAACTCTTGCGGCGGCACCGATTCCGATGATGAAATATCGGTATACGATCTATTATGGCAGCTGCCGAATCGACAGCCACCGCCCATCAAACGGAGGCGCAACATATGTTCAATAGCAGCTAGCACAGGTAGCGACGCGCAGGTTCTCGCGAGTACCGCGACCCTTTGGCTATCGCCGCTGCGTATTCCCGCGAGTTGCCCATGCTGCTCTCCGGTACGGACGGGGAACCACGCGTAGAAGCGACAAACAACTCCGGCGGAGACAACATCCACCGCCCCGCCCGTTTCTGATTGGGTCAATTGTCAATGCAGGCAACGGTGGCGGCCTCCCCCACCTCACGGCCGACGACGGGCACGGTCCGGAAAAGAAACGGAGAGCCGTGCCATGTTCAACCCGGCGTACCACTGCGTCACCACCGCCGCGATCACCGCGCTCGCTGCTGCCATGTTGCCCTGCGGCGCGGCAGCGGCAGACCCGAATCAAGACGACCAGTTTCTGGCGGTACTGCAAGAGAAGCAGATTCCCGCCATGGAAAACATCTCGACCGTTGTCGCCGCCGGCCACACCGTGTGCCGCAAACTCGACGACGGTATACCGGCGCGCACCGTCCTGGACGGATTGGACAACGATGCCTTCGGAATGAACCCCGCATTACGCGAGCAGTCAGATCGGCTGGCGGCCACCATGAGCCGATTCATAGCGGCAGCAGTCGAGGTCTACTGTCCGGGCGACCAGGGCAAGAT